>JBCDIB010000078.1:0-8920 GCA_038749385.1 Pseudomonadota bacterium
ACAGGGTGGTATGCTGGCGGCTGCGAATGGCGGCACCTTGTTCGTTGACGAGTTGTCGTCCCTCGCGCCGGATATGCAGGTGAAATTGCTGCGTGTGTTTGAAACCGGCGAATATTTGCCTGTGGGCGCAGCACTGGCCCAAACCACAGACATGCGTTTGATCTCTGCATCCCAACATGAATTGCAAGACCTTGTTGACGCGAACCAGCTTCGGGCCGACCTGATGTTCCGCCTTAACGGCGCCGCTTTGCGACTGCCGCCGCTGCGCAATCGCGGCGGGGACATTGCAGAGCTTTTCGAGCATTTCTCCTCGGTTTTTTCCGCCCGCTACGAAATATCAGACGGTGGTCTTGAGCCCGATGATCTTAATATTCTGATGAACCATGGTTGGCCCGGAAATGTGCGTGAGCTTCGCAATCTGGCAGAGCGATTTATCTTGTCTCGCCGGCACCGCGATGTGCCCTTGCGCGACGTGTTGCACGGCGGTGTCGACGAAAATCTGACGCCCCAGACCCTGCGGGACGCCACCGCTGCCTTTGAACGCCAGATGATCGGTCGTGCCCTGCGCGAGCATAATGGCCGAATGGATCATGTGGCAGGCGCGCTTGGCATTGGGCGGCGGACCCTCAATGAGAAGATCGTCAAGCTGGGCTTGGACAAATCCAAATATCTGGACGGCTAGGACCCCTGCGGGTTTCCGCAGGCACGTTTTCTCCAACGCGCGGTTTTCTTCATTTTTGCAAATTCGAATTTTGCACTAGCTTCTTCACCAAGCGCCCGGGAGGGGTGCTTTTGTGGAGGATACATAATGAAGAAGATACTCGTTGCGGCGCTGGCCGCTTTTGCCATTGGCACATCCGGCGCAGCTTACGCACAGGACGCAGACTATGTGCTAAACACGGCTTCTACCGGCGGCACCTACCACCCGGTTGGCACCGCCATCGCCACCCTGTCCAAGATCAAGCTGCTGCCCAAGCAGAAGTTCTCGCTTACGGCTGTCAACTCCGCCGGCTCCGGCGCCAACGTGCAGGATATGGCGTCCGGCTCCGCTGATTTCGCCATCCTGCAAGGTCTTTACGGTTCTTACGCAGCAACCGGTACCGGCCCCGTGTCCGAGCCGCAGGAGAATTTGCGCGCCGTGACCATGCTCTGGCAAAATGTCGAACAGTTTGTCATGGCCAAAGACATGGCCACTACAGGCACTGCGGCCGACCTGATGACGCTGGAAGGCAAGGCCGTGGGCATGGGTCGTTCGAACTCGGGCACGCTGGGTTCCAATTCGGTGTTGCTGTCCGGCCTTGGCATGGACGTTGCTGACATGGAAAACTTCGATGGTGGCTACGGTCCCACGGCAGACCAGCTGGCCAATGGTGGCATCATCGCAGCCGGCATTCCATCTGGTCCGCCAACAGGCGCAATCACCAAGCTCATGGCCTCCAATGGCAATGACTTCGTAATTCTCAATGTTACGGAAGAAGAGCGTGTGAAGATGGATGGCGGCCGCAACCTCTGGACACCATACACCATCGCGGCTGGCACATATCCCGGCCAGGATGCTGATGTGAACACCATCGCTCAGCCAAACTTCCTGGCGGTGAATGCATCGGTGGATGAAGAGCATGTCTATCAGTTGACCAAGACCATGTATGAGAACCTGGACTTTTTGTCCGCGATCCACCCCGCAACCAAAGCTATGTCGATTGAGGCTGCTTTGGCTGGCCTGCCCGTGCCGCTGCACCCTGGCGCCCAGCGCTACTACAAGGAAGTGGGCGTTGAGATCCCTGAAATGATGATGGCCAAATAAGCTGTCACGGACGACCGAATAATGTGCCCGGCTGGCTTGCGTTGGCCGGGTATTTTTTCACCTGCCGGGGAGAGCGGAGATGGCCGAGGACAATTTGAAAAAGCAGGCGTCAGCGCCGCTGACGGTCGCTCAGGAACGCGCGATGTGGCTGGAGCCACCTGCCGACGGCATGGCCATGCCGCCTCAAAACTGCCCGGACGCACCTGAGACGGGCGGTGTCATACGCCCGGTCGTGATCGCCTTCGCCATAGCTTTTGCTGTCTGGCATTTGCTCACCAATACCATCATCGCCGAGCCGGTGCGGCTGCAAAACGCCATTCACTTTGCAGGTTTTGCATTTCTGGCCGCCATTATTCTTCCTGCCTTTCCCAAATGGCGAAACCGCCGCGCCAGCCTGGCAGTGGATGTGACCTACGGCCTTCTGGTGGCGGGCGCGGCGCTGTGGGTCGCCATTGGAGAGAGCAGCCTTTATGAACGCTCGCTGGGAGTTACCGGCCAGTCCTGGCAATTCCGGCCCATTGATTGGGCCGCCGGTTTTCTGCTGATTTTCGCCTGTCTGGACCTGTCGCGCCGCGTGTCGGGCTGGGTCATTCCCATCCTCATCATTCTGTCGCTGGCTTACATATTGGGGCTTGGGTCCATGCTGCCCGGCGTGTTCCGTTCGGCGTCGCTATCCGTCACCGATGTCATGTTCCGCACGCTCTACAATGATGAGGGCATGTTCGGCATTCTGGCCACGATTTCGTCGGTCAATATCACGTTGTTCATGATCTTTGGCGGCTTTCTAGTGGCTTCGGGGGCGAGTAATTTCGTGATTGAGCTGTCGAAGGTGGTGGCGGGCAAGATACGCGGTGGCGCGGCGTTTGTGGCCGTCATTTCGTCCGCGCTCACCGGCACAATCAGCGGCTCGGCCATCGCCAACACGGCGTCCACCGGCATCATCACCATTCCGCTCATGAAGGCCAACGGGTTTCGCGGTCGCTTTGCCGGTGGTGTTGAGGCGGCGGCTTCGACAGGGGGGCAACTCATGCCGCCTATCATGGGAGCGGGGGCTTTCGTGATGGCCAGCTATACCTCCATTCCATACTCCACAATCGTTGCCGTCTCGATCGTGCCTGCCATTCTCTATTTTCTGTCGGTCGCCTTCATCGTGCGCATCGAAGCGATGAAGCACGATGTGGGAAGAGGCGTGGATCTGACCGTGGATCGTTCCAAGCTCATCTCAGGAGCGCTGGTGTTTGTGGTGCCGCTGGGGTCCATGATCACAATGTTGGTTTCGGGGGTCACCCCGGCCTATGCCGCGGCGTGGTCCATCGGCGTGTTGATCGGCGTCTCTTGGCTCACGTCGATTGCCTCGCGCATTGTGCCGGGCAAATTGGCGCCAGTCGATATGGGACCCGGCACCATCGCCCAGGCGCTGACCATCGGCATCCGCACTTCCATCATGACTGGCATTTTGCTGGTGGCCATCGGCATCATGAACAATGCCATCGTGACTTCGGGCGTTGGCAATGGCTTCTCGCTCATGATCGCGCAATGGTCCCAGGGCAATCTGGTGCTGGCCATCGCGCTCATCGCGATTGCATCGCTGGTGCTTGGCATGGGGCTTCCAGTCACGGCGGCTTACATTATTCTCGCTGTCCTTACGGCGCCAGCCTTGGCGGGCCTGATGGCGGACGGGCAAATTGTGGCACAGCTGGTGGAGGGAATTTCTGACCCCACAGTGGCGGCCCTGTTTGCCTTGGTGGACAGCCCGCTAACCGCACAAGTGGCTACGGGTATGACCCTTGCCGAGGCGCAATCGCTCATGGGGGCGGTGCCGTTTGAGCTGGCGCTCTCCATGCGGCCGCTTCTCGTCGATCAGGCCCTGCTGACAATTTATCTGCTCACCGCACATTTGATCATCTTTTGGCTCAGCCAAGATTCCAACGTCACGCCGCCGGTCTGCCTCGCAGCATTCGCGGCGGCGGGGATTGCCAAGGCCCCGCCCATGGCGACGGGCTTTCAGGCGTGGAAGATTGCCAAGGGCCTCTACATCGTGCCGCTATTGTTCGCTTACACACCGCTCATCTCCGGCGATTTCATGCAGATCATGCAAATCGGGTTCTTCGCGCTGTTCGGCATCTACGCCACCAACGCGCTGATACAGGTTTATGCCGAGGGGCCACTCAGTCTCGTGTCTGCCCCTCTGTTGGTGTTGGGCGCGGTAGGGGCCTATTGGCCGCTCGCCATCACTTACAATCTGGCGGGTGCGGCTTGTGTGGTGTTGGCGGTGGTGCTGTCCCGCCGACAGCGCGAGTCGCAGGTGGGGCAGGCCGTGGCGGCCTAATCAGCTTTCATTTCTGCGGCGTGGCTAAAGCGGCGTTTATGTCGCTCAGAGAGCTTGTGCGGCCCCAAACTGTTGGGAAACGTACCCTCCATGAATGAGTGGATTGGGGAGCCGTAATGCCCGAAATTGTCAAAGAGGGTGAAGCTGGAGCGGGCAACACCAAACAGCTGCCAACCCACGCAAAGGCGGTCATCATTGGCGGTGGCGTGGTGGGCTGCTCCATCCTGTTCCATCTGGCCAAGTTTGGCTGGAAAGATGTGGTGTTATTGGAGCGCGATGAGCTGACCTCCGGCTCTTCGTGGCATGCGGCGGGTCAATTCCACACCATCAGTTCGGACCCAAATGTGTCGCGGCTGCAGAGCTATACCATCGATCTGTACAAGGAGATTGAGGAAATCTCCGGCCATGCAACCGGCTTGCATCTGACCGGTGGGTTCTACCTCGCATCCACCAAGGATTGGTATGATTACCTGAAGCGCGAGCGATCCAAGGCACGGCAGATGGGGCTGGACCAGGAGTTCATCTCGCCGGAGGAAGTGGCCGAGCGGCACCCGCTCATTGACCCAAGCCATTACCACGCTGCCCTTTGGGATGCGCAGGATGGTGACCTTGATCCGTCCGGCACCACGTATGCCTTTGCCAAGGCCGCGCGGGTGCATGGCGCGCAATATTTCACCCACACGCCCGCCACCGCCATCAACCAGCGCCCCGATGGCAGCTGGGATGTGACGACGCCCAAGGGCACCATAAATGCCGAGCATCTGGTCAATTGCGGTGGCCTTTGGGCGCGGGAAGTGGGGCATATGACGGGTCAGCAGATCCCCGTGCAGCCGATGGAGCACCATTATCTGATCACTGAAACCATGCCGCAGATTGCCGAGCGCATGGGCGAAATGGGGGAGGCAGGGCGGCTGCCCGCCGGCATCGATTATGAGGCCAATATCTATTTCCGGCAGGAGCGCCACGGCATGTTGCTGGGCACCTATGAACCCAAGGGCACACCGTGGAAGGTGGACGGCACGCCGTGGGATTTTGGCCACGAGCTGCTGCCTGCAGACCTCGATCGCATTGCCGACCGGCTGGAGATGTCGTTCGAGCGCATTCCGGCGGTGGGTGAAGCGGGGATCAAAACCATCATCAATGGACCCTTCACCTTCGGGCCGGACGGCAACCCAATGATCGGCCCGGTGCCGGGCACGAAGAATTATTGGGTGGCGGTGGGCGTGATGGCCGGGTTCAGCCAGGGCGGCGGCGTGGGCCTGACCATGGCCGAGTGGATGATTGACGGCGAACCGTCCATCGACGTGTGGGCCATGGATGTGGCGCGCTTCGGCCCCTATGCCACCCATGAGTGGGGCACGGCGAAAAGCACCGAGAATTACGAACGCCGTTTCACCATGACGTTTCCGAACGAAACACTACCAGTGGGGCGCAGGCAGAAGACCACGGCGCTCTATGACAGACTGATCGCCAAGGGCGCGGTTATGGACCAGAGCTTCGGGCTGGAGCATGCGCTTTGGTTCGCCGATGGCCCGGACGACGCCCATGAGGAGGCCACCTTCGAGCGGAACCGCAGCCATGAATATGTGGCGCGGGAAGTTGCGGCCGTGCGCGAAGGCGTGGGCGGCATCGAGATCGCCAACTTCGCCAAGCATGAATTCCGTGGGGCCGGTGCGCGGGCCCATCTTGATCATGTGTTGGCGGGTCGCTTGCCAAAGATTGGGCGCATCGCCCTGTCGCCAATGCTCACACCAAAGGGCAAATTGTATGGCGACCTAACGGTCGCTTGTTTGGCTGAAGATCATTTCATCCTGTTCGGCTCGGGCGCTATGCAGGAAGCGCACCGCCGTTGGTTCGAAGCCTCGCTGCCGGATGATGTGGCCGATGTGGCCTATGCGAATGTGTCGGACCATTGGCATGGTTTGGCACTGTCCGGTCCGAAATCTCGCGACTTGCTTGCAGCTTTGACTCGAGATGATGTGAGCGCAGATGCGCTCAAGTTCCGTGATGTGCGGCACATGAATGTGGGCGGTGTGCCAACACTGGTGAACAGGATCAGCTTTTCGGGCGAGCTCGGCTACGAGATATATTGCGAGCCGGGCTATTTGCTTCGCCTGTCGGAGGCGATTGAGGAAGCCGGCGCACCGCTCGGTTTCCGCTGGTACGGCGCCCGGGCGTTGCTCTCCATGCGCCTGGAAAAAGGTTGGGGCGTTTGGACCATGGAATATCGCCCGGACTTTGATGTGCTCGAGAGCGGTCTCGACTGGGCTGTGAACTGGAACAAGGACTTTGTGGGCAAGGACGCCGCGCTGGCGACCAAAGCCGAAGGCTCGGCGCGTAAATTGGTGACGCTGACCGTGGATGCTGAAGGCATTGACGTGTCAGGAGACGAAGCTGTGATGGCTGGCAACACGTGTGTGGGCTATGTTTCGTCCGGCGGCTACGGCCACAGCGTCGGCCAGTCGCTGGCCATGGCCTATGTGGAAACTGCCAGTGCCGCACCGGGCACTGAGCTGACGGTGGAGATTCTGGGCCAGTTCTATAGCGCCGAGGTCACAGACGGACCGCTTTACGACCCGGACGGATCACGCATGCGCGCCTGATGCCCCTTGTCAGCGCTGGTGATGACAGGCATTGCGGCGCAAGTGAATTTAGGGGCGGATGCCAACATGAACCGAGACGATTTTATCGCCGCCATGCGCGGCGTGGCCAGCAGCGTGGCTGTGGTGACCACAGGCGGTGAGGCTGGGCGCTACGGCACGACGGTGACGTCCTTTTGTTCAGTGTCGGCCGATCCGCCGGCTATGTTGGCCTGCATTCATGCGCATTCGCGCTTTGCGCCGATTGTCGAGGCCAACAAGCAGTTTGCCATCAACGTCCTGTCCGAGGGAGAGGCGCATATCGCCCAGCGTTTTGCCGGTGCTGATGATGAAAATGTGTCCGACCGGTTTGAAGGCATTGCGCTCCATGCCGATAGCACGGATGTGCCGATGATCGCGGGAGCGACTGTACTGCTTTGCACTCTGGATCGGCTTGTGGACGGCAACACCCACCGTATCGTCATTGGCAATGTGACCATGGCCGAGCGCAGCGCCACGCCGCCGCTTCTTTACATGGCGGGTGGCTATCAGGCACTCGCGACTTAATCGATAGGCGTCTGGCCTTCTTTAGCCGGCCAACCAGCCCGGAAGAAACAGGCACAAGCCTGGCAGCGCTAGCAGTAGGGCTACCCGCACCAGCTCAATGCCGAAAAATGGCATGACGCCGGCAAACGTGTCGGCCATGGCAATGCTCCGGGACCGCCCGCTCTCCCGCGCGATGGACGCGATGATGAACACGTTCAGCCCCACCGGCGGCGTGATCAGTCCAAGCTCCACCACCACCAGCGCGATAATGCCGAACCAGATTTTCAGCGCCTCACCGTCCATGCCGAACACGGCGTCGGACGCGCTGACAAAGTCTCCGCCATTGAGTTCCAACAAAGCAGGCCAGAAGAAGGGCACGACCACGAGGATCATGGCCAAGGAGTCGAGAAAGCAGCCCAGCACGATCAGGATGACGAGGAAGCCGATCAATATAAGCCAAGGGTCGAGGCCGGAACTGTTGGCCCAGCTTGCGAGCGCTGCCGGCAGACCCGCGCGGGTGAGAAAACCTTTCAGCACTTCTGCGCCGAACACGATGAAATAAATCATGCCTGCAGTGGTGGCGGTCGCGAGCAGTGACCGCGAAAGCCCGTCCCGGGACAGGCCGCCGTCTGCTCCCGCTCTTTTGGCGCGGAAACGAAGGGCTGCGCCATAAAGCAGAATGACCGTCGCGCCGATGGCGGCGGCGGGGGTGGGGGTGAATAGGCCAAAGCCCAAGCCCAAAATGATGATGCCGAAAATTGCGATGACGGGGATGAGCCTTCGCAGCGCGAGGCGGCGTTCTGCCCCGGAGATTGCGGGCGGGACCGGCGCGATGGATGGCTTGCGGCGCACCTGCAGCCAGATCACTAGCAAGAAGAATAGAACCGCCAAGAAGCCGGGCACTATGGCGGCTTGAAACATTTCAATGATCGAGGCTTCGACGATGATGGCGTAGAGCACCAGCGCCACGGACGGCGGAATGAGAATGCCCAGCGTGCCGCCCGCCGCCAGCGTGCCAGCGGCCAGACGCGGTGCATAATTCAAACGCGCTAGCTCCGGCAAGGCGACCCGGCCCAGGGTGGAGGCCGTTGCCAGCGACGAGCCGCACACCGCACCAAACGCACCGCAGGCCAGCACGGCGGCCATGGCGACGCCGCCCCTGATGCGCCCGATAAGCGTCGACAGCCCATGGAACAGATCGCGGCTGAGGCCCGCTTCGCTGGCCAGAAAGCCCATGAGAATGAACAGCGGCACAACGGATAATTCGTAGCTTGAAACTGTGTCGAACAGCAGGGTTTTGAAGTTGCGCAGATAGGGCTCAAACCGAAGATAGGGCAGGGCCAGCGACAGCGCGTAATTGCCGCCAATGCCAACTGCCACCATGGCCAGACCCACCGGCACCCGGGCCAGCAAAAGCATCAACAGGACACCCAAGCCCAGCGCACCAATGGCCTCGGCCGGTAAATCGGTGAAGCTCATGCGCTGTGCGCTTCTTCAGGTTTGGGATCTGCCAGCAATTGGCCAAGGCAGACCAGCGACCACAGGATCAATGAGATGATGCCCGGCGCGAAGAAGGGCCAGCGCAGCCAGCCCAGAATGGGCGACAGGGCGTTGTCTCATTGATCCTGTGGTCGCTGGTCTGCCTTGGCCAATTGCTGGCAG
>JBCDIB010000079.1:0-8891 GCA_038749385.1 Pseudomonadota bacterium
GATGGCATAGTCGAGCATCGGCCGCGCATCGGTGCAGTTGTCAGAACATTGTCCCACCCGGAAGTGGTGGAACTGTATGAAATGCGGATTGTGTTGGAACGGACCGCTGCGACCATGGCAGCGCGCCATGCCAGTGCCGCTCAGATTGACACCCTTGAAGGTTTCAATGCCGAGATCGCAAGCTGCGGAGACGACGGAAACCGCGCCGCCGCAATCAACCAGCAATTTCATCGCACGATCTATAATGCGACCCGCAACCGCTTCTTGCTGAGCTCGGCCCGCGGGCTGAACAATGCTCTGATGCTTCTCGGTCCCACGACCCTGGCAGGTGAGGAGCGAATTGAGATTGTAGTCGCCCAGCATGAGGCTATCACCACGGCGCTGCGCGGGCGTGATGAGGCGGCGGCAGGAGAAGCGGCTCAGCAGCATCTCGAAACCTCCCTGCGCCACCGCCTGAGGGCCATGCCAGCATGAAGGCCATCGTAACATCTTTTCTGGTGGCGGGGGCGGGGGTGGTCGTTTTCCATTTTCTGCGCCTGCCATTGCCGTGGTTGCTGGGGCCTATTGTGGCCTGCTTGGTGGCTGCGCTGGCGGGTCTGCCGATGCAGGGGATAAAGCCTCTCAATGACGCAATGCGGACCATTCTGGGTGTCGCGGTTGGAGCGACCTTCACCAGCGCCATTCTCATATCCATGATTGGCATGTGGTCTACGCTCGCGCTTATTCCCCTCATGATCGCCTGCATAGGGCTGATCGGAGTGCCCTACTTTAAAAAGCTCTGGGGGCTGGACGCACCCACCGCCTATTACTCGGCAATGCCCGGCGGCCTGCAGGACATGCTGCTGTTCGGCGAGGAAGCAGGTGGAAACGTCCGGGCATTGTCGCTCATACATGCGACCCGGGTGATGGTGATCGTCGTATCCTTGCCATTCATTCTCGGCTGGTTCTGGGACGTGAATCTGGACAATCCGCCCGGCGCACCGGCTGCTTCCATTCACCCGGCGCAGCTGGCGCTGATGGTGTTCTGCGGCCTGGGCGGCTGGTGGGCTGCCAAACGGGTGGGCATGTTTGGCGCATCCATTCTGGGGCCTCTCCTGTTCGCCGCCTTCTTCGCTCTTATCGGCGTCCTGCAGCACCGCCCACCAGCTGAGGCGGTGTGGGCCGCACAATTCTTTATCGGCATGGGTGTGGGCACGAAATATGCTGGTGTTACCATGCTGGAAGTTCGCAACTATGTGGCCGCAGCTCTTGGTTTTTGTCTTATTCTCATCGCGCTAACGTTCGTCTTTGCGGAGTTCGTGTTTCTGATGGGTCTTGCGCCATCACTTGAAACTATCCTGTCATTTGCGCCGGGCGGGCAGGCTGAAATGACGGTGTTGGCGCTGGTTGTCGGAGCCGATATGGCCTTCGTTGTGGCGCATCATGTGCTGCGCATCTTCACCGTCATCTTGGGCGCGCCGCTTTTCGCCCGCCTTTACAATTGAGGTGTCCAATGTCCGTTCCGAACTCTTTGGCTAACATCGTCGGCGACGGCCGACTGCGCGTCGCCATAAACACCGGTAATCGCGCTTTGGTTCAGCTAGACGGCGATCAGTTGACCGGCGTGAGTCCTGCGCTGGCCCGAAGGCTGGCAGACGAATTGGGGGTGCAGATGGAGCCGGTGATCTACACTGGCGCTGGCCCGGCTTTCGAAGATGCGCTGAACGATAGGTGGGAGGTCGGCTTCCTCGCCATCAACGATAAACGGGCTGAAAAGGTGAGCTTCACTCGGCCTTATATCGTGATTGAAGCAACATTTGCCGTCCGCGCTGGTTCACAGATCACCTCAATCGGAGATGTGGACCGCGAAGGCACGTCTATTCTGACATCCATCGGTTCGGCATATGACACTTGGCTGCAAAAAAATCTGCAGCACGCAACTCTGGAGCGATACGGAACACCTTCAGAGAGCTTTGATGCTTTCGGAGATGGCCGATGCGACGCCGTTGCCGGCATTCGCGAGTCGCTCAATGCGCATTTTGGAAATGACCCGGAGGTTGCGGTCCTGCCGGGAGCGCTGACGTCGGTGCGGCAAGCCATGGTTTTGGCGGGTCCGCAAAATCTGGCAATTGAGGAACTGGACGCGTTTGTCGCAAGAGCGATCGATGATGGTTTTGTGGCCACCAACAGCTAGGTGATTGTGGGGCTTGGGTTCAGCACTTCCGGGTTGATCATGTTGATCGGCTGCCCGTCAGCGAACGCATTGATCTGATCAAATATGTCCGAGAACTGGAGATCGAATTCGTCTTCCGTCACATAGCCAATGTGCGGTGTGGCCAGCACGTTGGGGCTTGTCAGGAGGGGGTGATCGACGTCGGTTAGGGGCTCGTCGTCGAAGACGTCCAAAGCGGCATGGATACGTTCCTTCGATATCTCTGCTTCCAAAGCACCGCTCTGCACCAGGCCGGAACGGGATGTGTTCACAAACAGTGATCGGGGCGACATGGCCGCCAAATCATCCTCGGTTACGATGCCCCTCGTCTCCGGCTTTAGGCGAACGTGCAAGCTGACAACATCGCTTTGTGAAAAGAACGCTTCGCGGGAAGGGGCCACCTCTTCTCCGTCCGCCAACGCTCTTTGGCGACCAGCCTCCGATGACCACCACCAGACGTTCATACCAACCGCTTTCGCATAGGTGGCAACTGCTCTCGCAATCCGGCCATAGCCGTAAAGTCCGAGCCTGCGCCCCCGAAGCGTGCGCCCCACGCCGGCTTGCCAGCTGCCAGCCTTCAGGGATGCGACCTGTTGTGGAATTTGGCGGTAGCTGGCGAGGATCAATGCAAGCGTGTGTTCGGCGGCGGCATAGGACGGCGTGCCGGCATGCATGTTTGAGCACAGAAGGATGCCATTGGCTGTACAGGCCTCGACATCAACATGCGGGTATACGCTCCGCTGCGATATCAGCTTCAGGTTCGGTAGACTGCCAACAAGGTCAGCGCCGATGGATGTTCGCTCCCGAAAGAGAACTAAAGCCTGTGCCGATGCCACGCGTTCGGCGAGCCGTGCCGGATCAGGTTCATGATCCGTCCAGACTCTTACGTCATGGTCCTCCAACTTGGTGAAGCAGGGAAGCGTTCGCAGCGTGTCGAACCAATCATCGAGAATGTGAACCTTCATGACAGATGACCTCCCCAGATTGTTTGCCGCCTCTTTAGCGCGTGGGCCTTGCCCGTACCAATGGCAACTCGCATTCAGCTTGATCTTCTATCACCGAGAGCTTCAAGCCATGCAGGCTGGGCATGGCTGCGCGGGAAAACCGGCGCTTCTGCCAATCCGTGCTGAGGCGTAGTTTATATTCATCAAAGGAGAGACCCATGAGCATTTGGTCCACGATGAAAACCGTACGGGCTGCCCAAGCCGTCACCGCATCCGTCTCCCAAGGCAGAGCGCCGAACCGTGAAGCGTTGAAGGTGCTAGGCCTGGAAGGCATTCCGACCCAAAGATTCAAGCGCTGACACCAGCTGGAACAAAGCATTAGCCTGCCAGCGGCAACACCATTTGGATCGCTTTGCCCGCTTCAGTCGGCTTGAGTTCTATGCGTCCGCCATGGGACTTCACAATGTCCTTGGCCACTGAAAGTCCAAGCCCTGTTCCGGCCTGATTGGCGCTGCGTGTATGAAATGGCTGCGTGAGTTCCTCAAACTCACTCTGGCTCAGCACCGCCCCGCCATCACCCACAGATATGATTGCCGTTTGCTGCTCGCGTGTAAGCCCTATCCTTATAAGGCCTGGCGCAGTGTGCCGAACCGCATTGTCGATAAGGTTCCGGAGTGCTTCGCCGATCAAGGCTTCGCTGCCGCGTACCCGCGCCTCCTCGCAAGCAACATCTGCAGAGACATCGTGCCCCTGATCAAAAGCCAGAGGCGCCATATCCGAAACAACGTGCTCAAGCATGGCTTTAAGCTCAAAGACCGGCTGGGCGGATCGGTCTAGCGTGTAAGCCCTTGCGCCGGACAGCATTTGATTGATCATCAGCGCAGAGCTATCGGCGACGGCCGCAATGCTTTTCAAGGCTTGCCGGTCGGCATCTTCAGACTTTTGGGCCAGGGCCGCCTGGGCCTGTATCTTGATCGCAGCCACCGGGTTCCGCAATTGGTGAGCTGCATCACCGATGAACCGTTCGCGATTGCGTTTGGAGCGGGCGACGCGGGCAAAAAGGTCGTTCATCGAGCCAACGATACCCGCTAGCTCCTGTGGGACACGGCGCTGAATTTCGGTGAGGTCCTGAGGCGAACGTTTCTCGATCGCTTCCTGCAGATCTTGCAACGGGCGCAGCCCCCAGCTGACGGCAAACCAGACGATTGCTCCGGCGGCCAGCACCAGCAGCGACAACCTTGCGAGCGACAGTGAAAACAATTGCATCGTCAAAGCGGTGCGTTGATCAATGCGCTGCCAAGCAGTGATTGTCGTCGGACCGTTCAACACCCGATCCGAAAGATCTCGCTCAAACTGTACAGCGCGCACCGGCGCATCCAGATGGGTCGCGTCGTAAAAGACCGGCTCCGACGCAAACCGTCCATTGACATCTGGTGGTCTTGGAAAACCGCTATAGCCAGTAACAAATGCGCCATCGGGACCCCGCACGTGATAGAAGTAGCGGTCGCCCAACTGCTCGGTTAAGGCGTCCAGAGCTTCGTCCGCCAGCAAGGTTCCGTCCGTTGCCACCACGCCTTCGAGAATGGCAAGCCCGGCGGCCAGCAAGGTGCGGTCGTTCAGATCCTGCGATGTACGCTGAGCGCTAAAGAAGGTTTCAAGCGACACGAGACCGGCGACGAGCGCAAGGGGTATCAGCAGACCCAGGAAGAGTTTTGTGCGGATCGCGGTCAATCGGCTTCTCTCAGGCAATAGCCGAGGCCTCGCACGGTCCTGATCTCTGCGCCACTGTCGGCTATGCGCTTGCGCAGCCGGTGGACATAGAGTTCTACAGCGGCTTCTTCCGCCTCATCTCCCAAGCCGTACAGATGCTCCAGCAGTTGTGCCTTGGAGAGGACGCGGTTCCTGTTTTGGATCAGTGCCTCAGCCAAGGCGTATTCCCGCCGCGGCAGACCCACGATTTCACCGTTGTTTGACAGTGTTCGGGCTCCAACATCGAGGGCCAGATCACCAACATTGATTACGGATGTGAGCTGCTTTTCAGAACGTCGCAGCAATGCCCGGGCCCGCGCTTTCAGTTCGGCAATATCGAAGGGTTTGGTGAGGTAGTCATCCGCACCCTTGTCCAGACCATCTATCCTGTCATCCACGTCCCCCCGGGCAGAGAGCAGAAGGACAGGCGTTTTGCTTCCCCGCGCCCGCATTTCTGCAAGAACGTCGAGCCCGGATTTCGCGGGAAGATTGATGTCCAAAACGAGAAGGTCGAATTCTTCACCACGAAGAAAGTCGCTTGCCGACGCACCATCGTGCAAACAAACGACACCGTGCCCGTCCGCTTCAAACGCCTTTGCGACGCCATCAGCCAGAGGGCGATTGTCCTCCACAATCGCGATGCGCACACTTGTTCTCCAATTCTTTCGCGTCTGAAAGCTAGCTGAAAGTTTCAGGGGTGCAACTGTCGTCACGACCTGCGGGAGGGGAGGCCCGCAGGACTTCAGCGTGCCCCGTGCCGCCATATACCTCCCTTCGAAACGCAAGTTCTGGGAGGAATTCGCATGCGTATCAATTCAATCCTGTCCATCCTCGCTGGCGCCACGCTCGCGCTCAGCACCACTGTGTCCGCGCAGGCTGCAGGCCATGCCGTGGACATGACCGGCAAAACGATCGAATGGACGATTCCGTTCTCGGAAACCGGTGGTTCCGCAAAATGGGCAAACTTCTTCGCGCCGCTTCTGTCGGAGGCACTGCCCGGCAATCCATCGGTGGTTGTGAAATTCATGCCAGGCGCCGGCTCCACCAAAGGTGCGAACTGGTTCCAGCAGCAGACCGATGGCGATGGCACAGTGATGTTCGGTTCGTCCGGCTCAACCCAGTTTCCATACCTGCTTGGCGATCCCCGCGTGAAGTACGAATACAATGACTGGAACGCGGTGATGGCGTCTGGCACCGGCGGTGTTGTCTATTTGAACCCGGAAGCTGGTGCGAAGTTCGACGGCTCGGCCAACATGCTGAAGGACGAAACATTCATCTACGGCAACCAGGGCGCAACCCGCCTGGACCTCGTTCCGGCTCTGGCCTGGGACATGCTGGGCATGAATGTTGAGCACGTTATGGGTATCAAAGGCCGTGGCGACGGTCGCAAAATGTTTGAGAGCGGTGAAGCTACCATCGATTACCAGACTTCCTCAGGTTACCTGAAAGGCTCGCTTGAGCTGGTGAACGCCGGCAAAGCCGTGCCGATGATGACTTGGGGTTCACTGGACGACGAGGGCAATATTGTCCGCGATCCGACATTCCCCGAAATCGCAACCTTCAAGGAAGTGTGCGACGCGACCGACGGGTGTGAGACTTCCGGTCCGCAGTGGGATGCATGGAAAGCTTTCTTTGTGGCTGGTTTCCCAAGCCAGAAGATCGCATTCCTGCCAGCTGGTACCGACCAGAAGGTGATCGACACCTTTGTTGAGGCCTTTGAGACAATCAAAGCCCGTCCGGACTTTGCCGAAATCTCCAAGGCTCGCCTCGGTGCCTATCCAATGTTCACTGGCGGTGGCGCTGAAACCGCGCTGGCCAACGCCACGACGGTTCCCGACGAGGCCAAGGCCTACGTTGTCAACTGGTTGAAAGAAGACTTCGGCGTCTCCCTCGACAACTAGTCGAACCTCTTAGCCCCGCCGGGTTCATTGGCGGGGCTTTTCTTATCCAAAGATAAGCCGGGCAGGGCTGACATGGACCTCTTTCTCGACGCGTTTCCTGCGCTTGGTTCTGCATTCTCGCAGATCCTTCAGCCAGCAGTTCTGGGCTACCTCGTCGGTGGCGTGGTCATGGGGCTCTGCATAGGTGTCTTTCCGGGCCTCGGCGGTATCGCCGGGCTTTCGTTGCTTCTGCCATTTATGTTCGGCATGGATCCGATCCTCGGCCTGGCGCTTATGATCGGCATGGTGGCGGTTGTGCCAACCTCCGACACATTTGCCTCGGTCCTCATGGGCATTCCGGGATCTTCCGCATCTCAGGCCACCGTTCTGGATGGCTTTCCGATGGCGCGGAAGGGAAAGGCAGCTCGCGCGCTTTCCGCCGCGTTTGCATCGTCGCTGTTTGGCGGCCTGATTGGCGCGGCGTTTCTCACGATTTTCATTTTGGTCGCGCGGCCTGTGGTGTTGCTCTTCAAATCGCCTGAGCTTCTCATGGTGTCCGTGTTCGGTCTGTCCATGGTCGGCATTCTGGCCGGGCGTGTTGCGCTCAAGGGGGTCGTTGCGGCGGGCCTTGGCTTGCTGGTTGGTACGATTGGCGAGGGGCCCTTCAACGGCGAATTGCGCATGTCGAGCTATGATTTTCCGTATCTGACGGATGGTCTAAAGCTGGTCATTGTCGGCCTCGGTATCTTCGCGCTGCCCGAGATCGTTGCTCTTCTGCGCCAGGACAAGGCGATCGCGGACCGGGCCGCCTTGGGCAGAGGCTGGATCGAGGGCGTGCGGGACTGGTGGGCCAATAAATGGCTTTCCATGCGATGCTCGATCATTGGCGTGGTGGTGGGCGTGATCCCCGGCCTCGGCGGTTCCGTGGTGGACTGGATCGCCTATGGCCACACGGTGCAGACCGCCAAAGACAAGAGCGGATTTGGAAATGGCGATGTGCGCGGCGTCATTGGACCGGAAAGCTCCAATAATGCCAAGGAGGGCGGTGGTCTGGTCCCAACCCTTCTGTTCGGAATTCCCGGATCCGGGTCCATGGCTATTTTCATAGGCGCGCTGGCTCTCCTGGGCACGGGCATCGATGTTGGCCCCAGCCTTCTGGAAAACAATCTCGACTTCACTTATTCCATCGTCTGGCTTTTGGCCCTCGCCAATGTCGTGGGCACCGTTTTGTGCATTGGTTTCTCCGGCACCATCGCGCGGCTGACCAATATCCGCTTCGCGCTGCTGGCGCCGTTCATCTTCATGATTATTGCGTTCGCCGCCTTCCAGTCAGGCCAGAATTTGATGGACCTTGTGGCGTTGTTTGCCATTGGGATGCTGGGCATTCTCATGCGTCGTTTTGATTGGTCACGCCCGGCTTTTCTGATCGGCTTTGTGCTGTCGACACCGGTCGAGAATTACTCGAACAACGCCAATCAGATTGCCGGGATCCGCTTTCGGCAGGGCTTTGAGCAGGGCTTGGAATACATCCTTTCCCCGATCACGATCATCCTGATCATCATTACTGTGCTGTCGGTGATCGTTGGTCTGCGGCAGGCGAAGAATATCATGGCCGAAGGCGACGTTCCGTCGGGCGGCAAACGTGCGCCGCTGGTCTTCCTTTTGTCGGTCATCGGCTTCATCGGGTTCGCGCTCTACAACACGGCTTCAATACCGGACTATGCAGCTGTCGACCGTGTCTTCCCCGTATTTGTTGCCAGTGTTTCGTTGGTCGCAGCGCTCGTCCTGTTGGTGCAGATGATGCTGGTGCCAGAAACCCACACATTGTTTGCCGACCGGGAGACCGGCGAGGAAGCTAAACAAAACGTCTTTGGTCTGTGGCCTACTCTGGCGTGGTTTGCCTTCCTTTTATTGCTGACGGCGGTGACCGGCTTTATCATCGCACTCGGTGTGTTCCTGGTTAGTTTTCTGCGTCGGCGGGCTGGCTTGGGATGGCCGACAACCGTCATCTACGCTGTCTGCGGTGTCGCTTTCATGTTGGGCATGGCTTGGCTTCTTGGCCGCGACTTCCCCCCCGGCCTTCTGCAATCATATACCGATCTTCCCTGGCCCCTGCGCTAGGAGACA
>JBCDIB010000080.1:0-8883 GCA_038749385.1 Pseudomonadota bacterium
CGTTTCTTCGACGAGGGCGTGGTGCGCATCACCACATCAAAATCAGCAGGCCAGTCCTATGGCGCGTTCCTGAACGACGGTATGCACATCATCCACACAGGCACTTGCAATGATGGCGTCGGCAAAAGCATGTCCGGTGGCACCATAGTTGTGAAATCCCCCGGAGGCGGTTCGCCAGAAGCGGGCTGCAATGTACTGATTGGCAATTTCGGCCTGTTCGGTGCCACCGGCGGACGCCTGTTTGTGGAAGGCGAAGCCGGGGACCGTTTTGCCGTGCGCAACTCCGGCAACGTGGCCGTGGTTGAAGGCCTTGGCGACTTTGGTTGTGAGTATATGACCAATGGTGCAGTGCTGAACCTTGGCGCATTTGGCAAAGGCTTCGGCAATGGCATGTCCGGCGGTTATGCCTATCAATACGACCCTGAGAGCAAGCTGGCCGACAGCTACTCAGCGGACTCAGTATTCCTGCAAAACGCGGGCGACGACACCGATGAAGCCGCCATCCACCGCGATGCCATTCGGCAAATGCTGACCGAGCATGTGGCGGAAACCGGTTCAGCCCGCGGTAAGGCAATTCTTCAGGATTTCGACACTGAGATCAGTCATTTCCGTTATCTCAAACCACAAAGCTTCGCGGTTTATCAGGATGCCGAAGCGATCCTTGCAAAAGCCAGCCGCAAAGCATTGGTGGAAGAGTTGGCCAAGGCCCTCGCCTCCCATCAGGTGCGTAAGTTCAAGCTAGCTTACCGCGATGGCATGACCGTGCTCGACGGGGCGGTGCCGACACCGGCTGACACAGATAGCGACAAAATGTTTGCGCTGCTCAACTCCTACACTGTGCTGGCCATGGCTCAGCGGATTGCCGCTGATCGCCTGAAGACGGAAAGCCGTACACCGGAAGCGCAGGCCGCAGCCCGCAAGCTGCTGCTGACCGAAGACTTTGCGCTTATGATGGCACTGACCAAATATGCCCGAGAAGCTTTGGCCACCTACACCGATGCGGAGCTGGCAACACTGATCGCCAACAAGCGTCTAGGCGACTACAAGGAAGCCCTGAGCCTGCGAAACACCGTCTCAGTCCACGCGGGTGGCACATATGGATGGATCATCCTCCAGGATCGCCTGAACCGCGAACGCATGGGTGTGGTGCCGAGCTTCGAGGAGCTGTTCGCCGCCAAATCTACTCCCGATCTGGTGCAGAAAGCGTCTTAATGACGGCCCTATCCAGCCAATTGCGCGATCTCATTATCGAGACCGCAGAGGAGACGGCTGGTGTCGGGACGCTGGAAGAAACAACAAAATGGGGGCAGCCGAGCTTTGCACCAAAGGTGCCCAAGACCGGCTCCCCCATTCGGTTGCAAAACAATAATGATGGGACATCAAGCCTGATGTTCATCTGCACCACCAATCTCGTAGAAGGCTTTCGAGCGCAATATGGCGATCAATTGAACCTCATCGGCAACCGCGAAATCCGGGTGACGAAACTTAACGGCGGCACAACACCGGCTCTCAAACATTGCGTCGCACAGGCGCTGACCTACCATTTGTCCAAACGGGCGGCTAAGACATGACTATGCAATTTCCATTTATCCCTGACGACGCTCCCTTTAACGAAGATCAGCGCTCCTGGCTCACCGGTTTCATGGCTGGCATGTCTACGCGGTTGGTTGCTACCGGTGGGGCCTCAAGCGAAGCCGCGGGTCTGTTGGAATTGAATATTCTGGTAGGCACCCAAACTGGCAACGCGCAGGAAGTGGCGGATGATGTTGTTGCCGCAGCAACCGAGGCTGGCCTGAACGGCATTCTGCATGAACTTGATGATGTTGATCTCTCGGCGCTGGCAGAGATGGACCGCGTGCTGGTGGTAACCTCTACCTACGGTGAAGGTGAGATGCCGGACAATGCAGAGCTTTTCTGGGAAGCGCTGAAAGCCGACACCGCGCCGCGCATGGAGAACGTGAACTTTGCCGTTCTCGGCCTTGGTGACACATCTTACGACGGATTCTGCTCAGCCGCCAAAGATATCGACGCACGTCTGAACCAACTGGGCGGTAACCGCGTGATGGACGGCGTTTGGCTAGACGTGGATTATGAGGATGCAGCGGAAGAATGGGTGGCCGACAGCCTTGCCACCATCAAACCGTTTGGCGACCAGACGGTCGCGGAAGCTGTGGTGCCCGTGGCGGCGCCGAAGCGTGAGAAAAGCAAATGGAATCGCAAGAACCCCTACGCTTCCAACGTTGCGACTAACCGGCTTCTCTCTGGCGAAAAGTCCGCCAAGGAGATCCGCCATTTTGAATTTGATCTGGGCGACAGCGGCATAACCTATGCCGCCGGTGACGCGCTGGCTGTGATGCCCGTGAACAATCCGCAGCTGGTGGACGAAATCATCGACCGGTTGGGCGTGGACGCCGGAGCGAATGTGGGTGGCGAGGCGATCCACACCCTTCTCACCAATCAATACGAAATCCTGACGCCATCAAAGGAGTTCATCTGGCGGGTGGCGGAGATGGCAGGTGACGATCACCTGAGCCACATTCGCGAGAATGACGACAAAGAAGCGCTGGACGATTTTTTGTGGAACCGGGACACGATGGACGTGCTGAACCAGTACGACAAAATAAACCTGTCGGCCGACGAGTTTGTGTCGCTGCTGCGTCCGCTCCAGCACCGCGCTTACTCCATCTCGTCGAGCCCGAAAGAGCATCCAGATCAAATTCACCTGACCATCGGCACCGTGCGTTGGAAAGCGTATGAGCGCCATCATGGAGGCGTGGCCTCAACCTTTCTGGCTGACCGGGTTGGCGAAGGCGGAAAATCGGGGGTGTTTCTCAGTGAAAACAAAGCCTTCCGACCACCAGTTGATACAGATGCGCCGATGATAATGGTTGGACCAGGTACGGGTATCGCGCCGTTCCGCGCATTCTTGCAAGACCGCCGCGCTGATGGCGCGAAGGGAAAGAACTGGCTGTTCTTTGGCGATCAGACCAGCGCGCACGACTTTATCTACGATGACGAATTGGCCGAAATGCAGAAGCAAGGCGTCCTGCACAAACTAGATCTGGCATTCTCGCGGGACCAGAAAGAAAAGGTCTATGTGCAGCATAAAATGGCTGAAAGCGGTGCAGAATTGTACGCTTGGCTGGAAGAAGGCGGCTATTTTTATGTATGCGGCGATGCCGTGCGCATGGCGAAAGACGTGGACGAGGCGCTACACGACATCGTGGCCGAGCACGGCAGCCTAAGCCATGACGGTGCCCGGGACTATGTGGCGAATCTTAAGCGCGAAAAGCGCTACCTGCGCGACGTCTATTAGAGCTTCACCCAATTCCGAGAAAGCAAAAGGCCCGATGCGTTTGCACCGGGCCTTTTTTCGAACCGGACTGGAGGTTCCTAGTTCGTGATAACGATGCGCCCGCCATGGCGCCGCACCATGGAGTACAAGCGTGCGGCATTCTTCGTGCGAAGGCGAATACAACCATGCGATGCGGGCCGACCGAGTTGGGACACCGCATTGGTGCCGTGAATGGCGTAGCCGCCGCGAAAAAAGATTGAATATGGCATGGGCGAGCCGTGATATTTCTTTGAGAAATATCGCTTGTACATACGTTTGGGGCTGTAGGTGCCACGCGGCGTGTAATAGCCCTTGCGCCCGGTTGATACTTTCCAAGTGTGCTTCAACCGTCCGTCTTGATAGACACGCATCCGCTGCTCGGACACATCAATTTTCGCTATCACCCGCCCCGCTTCCGCCGGCATGGCCCAAGCCAAAATGAAGACAGCGACCAAAGTTGCAAGTAATCTCATGACTCCCCCCAGAGCAGATGATCATTACTTTACGTTAGATATAAGCTTCCCAACAAGCAATACGAAGGTCGGTAAAAGTGATTGGCAATTAGATCAAGGCGCACAGCACTATAAGCGCCAACAAGCAGTTGCCGCACATTGCGAACAGACGCAACGCTCGCGCCAAATCGTCCATCCCCGCTCCGGGCGCACCGCCAGCGTTCAATGTTTGCGCGGCCACAACACCCTCACCGGCATATATGCGCGGCCCACCGAGCTGTAGGTCCAGACCGGCAGCGAATGCGGCTTCCGGCCATCCGGCATTGGGCGAACGGTGGAGCCCAGCATCTCGCAGGACGGTCTCCATGACCCTGTTGAACCTTTTGTAACCAAGCAAAACGCATGACACGGCCACAAGAATGGCGGACAGGCGAGCCGGCAGCCAGTTCGCCACATCATCACACTTTGCAGTCGCGCGGCCGAAATGCAGATATTTTGGGGTCTTATGGGCGATCATCGAATCTGCCGTATTGAGGAATTTGTACGCCAGCAAACCCGGCAGGCCGGCCAGCGCATACCAGAACACTGGCGCCACCACGCCGTCTGAAAAGTTCTCTGCCAAGCTTTCAATTGCACCCCTTGCAATCTCGCTCTCGTCCAGGCGGCTCGTGTCACGGCCGACAATCATTGACAGCGCCAACCGACCGCCAGCGAGCCCGTCACGTACGTAGCCTTCGCCCACACGGCGTACATGGATCGCCAAGCTATGGTGGGCAATGAGCACCGCCACCACGACGATCTCCAAGGCAACACCAAGCCAACCAAAGTGTGCAAAAAACCGGCTTAGCCCAATTCCCAGGCCAGCAATGAAGGCCAGCCCGGCCATAAGAAACACAGCACCGGCACGCCGCTTATAGAGCGTAGAGCGCCCATCGCCGTTCAACATTTTGTCGCCAAAATCAATCAGCTTTCCAAACCACACCACCGGGTGTGGCAGACGCCGCCACAGCCAGTCCGGGTCCCCCACCAATCGGTCAAGCAATATGCCCGCTGCAAGTATCCAGAAATGCCCGATCATCTGGCAGCACGAATCATAGGGCAATCAATGCCTGCACCAGCCTTTGGCGCTCGTGATCATCAATGGGCAAGCCAAACCGCAGCAGGGCAGTTGCCTGGTCAAAGCCCCGCACCAATATGTGTCTCTCAGCCAAGTGCTGTTCGATGGCAACAGCGTTCGGATGGCGCACAGTTACAAACAGATCCGTCATGCCCACCAGTTCAAAGCCCGCTTCTTCAAGGGCCGCGGCCAGAAGCTGCGCAGACCGCAATAGTCGAGCACTTATAGCAGAGCGCCAAGCGCTGTCAGCCAAAGCCCCTCGCGCGATGCACAGAGCTGGTCCGGGAACGGCCCAAGGTCCAAACTGCACCGCCAATCTTTCGGTCAGTTGGGGCGCCCCCACTGCGAAGCCGACCCGAATCCCCGCCAGCCCATAGAATTTGCCGAACGAACGCAGCACAATGGCCCCTGCGGGCAATGACGGCACGAAAGATCGATCCGGCGCACCATCGCAAAATGCTTCGTCGATGATCAGTAAGCCACCTCGCGCGAAGAGGGCTTCCGCTGCCTCGAAAACAAGCTTCGCATCCGCCCAAGCGCCCGATGGATTGTGCGGATGGATGATTGTCGCGTAACGCACATCGAGGTTATCCAAAGCGGCACTCAGCGGATCATCCGCCTCCACCACTTCATGCCCGGCCAAACGCCAGCATCGGCCATGTTCCTGATAACCGAGCGGGTCCACCACCACTTTGCCCAGCGGCATCAGCGTTGGCAGCATTTGGATCAGCGCTTGGGTGCCAGGCGCGGCAACCATGCCTCCATCGTCCGGCACCTGATATGCCGCACGGGCTGCCGCCAGCAAAGCGTCAAGCTGATGCTGCTCCGGCAAACGTTCATACGTGGCAGCGGCAGGCGGTGCGAACGGATAAGAAAAGGGCGATATTCCGGTCGACAGGTCAAGCCAATCGGCCCGACGACCACCATAACGGCGGATTGCGTCGTCCAGCCCACCGCCATGGCGCAAAGTCGTGTGATCACCCATTACGTGCCTCGCAGATGAGGTGCAGGTAGGAACCCGTGACGCGCCCGGCCGTCGCGCCGACAGCACCAATATCCCGAGACATTGCGTCAGTCACCGACTGCGCAAATGGCTGCGCTGACACTTCAGAAATTTGCGTTGAATAGTGGAACTCATGCCCCGTGAAAGCGATGCCTCGCCAAACCGGCGAGGCTTTTGAGATTTGTCCCCGACGATAGCCCAGATGCAATTTGCGTTTGGCGAAACTGGTCTCCACAGGAAGGAGCCCGGCCATCTGATGGCGCTGCCCATCAGCATCAATAAGCCCCTTACCCAGGACCATGAAACCGCCGCACTCGCCATAGACCGGCACCTTTTGCGCCGCGGCGCACAGGCCTTTCTTGAAGTTTTCGTTGGCCGCCAGGCGCTCCGCATAAAGCTCAGGATAGCCACCGGGCAACAGCACAACATCGCAATCATCGGGCGGCGCATCATCTACTAAGGGCGAGAAGAATTGGATGCTTGCCCCCGCACATTGCCAATCTCGGGCAAAGTGAGGGTAGAAAAACGCAAAGGCCGTGTCCCGCGCCACTGCAATGCGCTGTCCCGGCGGCTCAAGACTTATGGTCGACGTCGCAGACCCATCCGTCTCGCCAGACTGCATGATCCCTGCCAAAGCCGAAATATCCAGCGAGCTGGCTAGAAGATCGGCCACTTCATCCACAAAAGCGTTCAGTTCAGAGGTTTCCTGTGCCTGCACCAAACCAAGGTGGCGCGATGGCAATTTGATGGCCTCACTTCGCCGCAGGACGGCAACGACAGGCAGGCCAGAGGCTGCTAACGCATCGCGTAACATGGCCTCATGACGGTCACTGCCAACTCGGTTCAAAATAACGCCAGCGAGCTTCACATCGGACCGATGCGTGGCAAACCCATGGGCGATGGCGGCCACCGAATGCCCCATGGAAGCACAATCGACGACCAGCACAATCGGCATGTTGTGGGTGGCGGCAAAGTCGGCGGCAGAGCCGGTGCCATCGGCCGCACCATCAAACAAACCCATCATAGCTTCGGCGACACATGGACCTTTCGGCAACAATGATTGTTGGAGCGATGGCGGCATGGCCCACGGGTCTATATTGACGCTTGGCGCACCGCACGCAGCGGTGTGAAAAGCTGGGTCGATATAGTCTGGACCTAGCTTGACGGGGGACACTGCCACGCCCTCCCGCGCCAACAGCCGCAGCAACCCAAGCGTGACGACCGTTTTACCGCTGCCCGACGAAGGCGCGGCAACGATCACCCGGCCATTGAGTATTTGAAACTCGCTCAAACCCGTCCCCTAAAGCGTGCCCAAAAGCATGGCGCGGCGCTCTGTAACACGCCAACGCTAAAGCCTATAACGCCCCCATGGGGCACTTGGAAACAAGCGAAAACGACGGGCGCAAGCCGGACGATGCCAGGGCGCTTCGCCGTGGCTGGACAACTGGCGCCTGCGCCACTGCGGCGACCAAAGCGGCGCTGACGGCATGGCTCACAGGCACTTTCCCCGACCCGGTAGAAATATTTTTGCCAAAGGGTGAAACACCAGCTTTTCCATTGGCAAAAGAAACACTCACCGCCAACTCAGCAAGCGCCAGCATTGTGAAAGACGCTGGCGACGACCCGGACGTCACCCATGGCGCCCTCATAACCAGCACCATCAAACCAAATGGCGCAGGCAACGGCATAAAATTCAGGGCGGGCGCGGGGGTGGGCACCGTTACAAAAGCTGGCTTGCCGGTGCCGATCGGCGAGCCAGCCATCAACCCGGTACCACGCAAATTGATGACCGAATGCGTCGAGACCCTGTGTGCCGCTCACAATTTACCCGCCGACTTCACCATAGAAATCAGCGTTGAAAATGGACAAGAACTGGCCCTTAAAACATGGAACGGACGACTGGGTATCGTGGGTGGCTTGAGTATTCTGGGCACCACCGGCGTGGTGCAGCCATTCTCCTGTGCGGCATGGATACACTCGATCCACCGTGGGGTGGATGTGGCACGAGCGGCGGGCCTACCCCACATTCTTGCGGCCACCGGGTCCACTTCGGAAGCGGCGGCATTGTCGCTTTATGATCTGCCTGAGCATGCGACAATCGATATGGGGGACTTTGCGGGCGGTCTGCTGAAATATCTGCGCGTGCATCCGGTGCCACGCCTAACGATAGCTGGTGGTTTCGCAAAGCTGACCAAACTCGCTCAAGGCGCGATGGACCTGCACTCTGGACGCAGCCAAGTGGACTTTGCCTTTCTGGCGGACCGGGGAGCATTTGCCGGCTCAGACCTGCGCAACGAAATTCTTGCATCCAACACCGCCATGGAAGTGCTGCAATTGGCACAGGCGAAGGGGTTGGGGGAGAGCCTTGCCGCTGAGATTGCCGGTATGGCGCGCGGCTCAGCCCTCAATATCGCCACCCCCAAGGACGGCACTCAAAGCACGGCTATTGAACTCATCGTCACTAACCGGGCGGGCAAGGTGCTCGCGCAAACGGGTTTTGGCGAATGACCGAGACCATCCTCATCTTGGGGGGTACTAAGGAAGCGGCGGCGCTGGCAGCGGAGCTGGTTGAGGCAAAACCGAACGCCCGAATTGTCACATCTCTGGCCGGACGGACCCGCGAGCCAAAGCCGGTGATAGGCGAGGTTCGGATTGGCGGGTTTGGCGGCCGGGACGGTCTGACCGCTTGGCTTAAAGCCGAACGCGTGACGCAAGTGGTCGACGCGACCCACCCCTTTGCGATCCAGATCAGCAACAACGCAAAACAGGCATGTGCCGCCACTGGCATCCCGCTGGAGGTGCGCACACGGGCACTGTGGGAACAAAAAGCGGGGGACAATTGGTTGCCCGTGCCCAGTATCGAGGCAGCCATAACAGCCATCCCGCCCCACGCCCGCGTTCTGCTTGCACTCGGCTCGCAACACATCGGTCCGTTTGTCCAACGAGCGGATGTCTGGTTTTTGGTGAGGATGATTGA
>JBCDIB010000081.1:0-8755 GCA_038749385.1 Pseudomonadota bacterium
GAGAACGTCTGTGTTGCCAGGTCAACGCGCAGGCGCAGAATCTGATAGTCGTCGTTGAACTGATCCTCATTGCCCGTGTCGGTGGGCAAGTTGGAGAATGCCGTGATCGTCACGCCTTTGGCGTTGGCGGGCAAATCAAACTCGGTTCCTGCAAGCGAGCCTGCGGCGCGGAAGCCGGTGGCCGTGCCGATCACATCTTGAAGGTTGCCGCCAAGATATACATCCGGGGCAACAGACAGACCCAAATTCACCGGCACATCTTCGTCGGTGGTTATGGGACCAGCTGCCGACAGTTTGTCCGATGTTCGTTCGATGGTGATGTTCACCGTCTCGGTGACGGACCCGCCATTGCCGTCGGTCACG
Organism: Pseudomonadota bacterium; assembly: GCA_038749385.1. Classification (GTDB taxonomy): domain Bacteria; phylum Pseudomonadota; class Alphaproteobacteria; order Rhizobiales; family Rhizobiaceae; genus JBCBXA01. Next base: position 364 of record JBCDIB010000081.1, read on the forward strand.
GTGTATTGGAAGCTGTCAGAGCCCACAAAGCCGATCTGTGGCGTGTAGCTGAAGGTGCCATCTGTGTTGAGCGTCAAATCGCCTTTGAGTGGGCCGGGTGCTACAAGGGTGTAGCTCAGGCTGTCGTCATCGGGGTCGAAGTCGTTCGTCGCCACGGACCCATTGAGCGATGTGCTCTGCTCAATGGTGTAGGCCTCACCCAGAACTTCCGGCGTATCGTTAGCGGTGACTGTGAGCGTGAAATCGTCCGGCGTGGCCACGGCGGTTGCCGTTTCCACCTGGTTGCCAGTGGCGCTTTCGGTGGTGGTCAGGGAGGCCGTCACGGTAACCGAGCTGCCTGCACTGCCGGCCGCCTGGACAGTGATGGATGCCAGATCAGCGGCGGCGAAGGTAACGCTGCCGCTGGTGTTGGGCAGAATTGTTGCGCCGTTCTTTATGACCCACGTGGCCGGAACACCGGTGAGGGTGATGGCCCCGGTTTCCGAACCATCGGTGTCATTGAGGGAAAAGGAAAGATAGTCGGTAATCGGTGCCGCGAAATCGTCACCGATGGTGGCATCGGTGCCCGTTATAGTTCCGCCGTCGGCAACGGCACGAATGCGGAACTCGACATCCACACTGTCGCTAACAACCTCCGACGTCCCGCTGTCGGTGAAGCTCGATGCGAGGGTCAGTGTTATGTCCATATCAGAATTGGCAGGGCCGGATGCCGTGATATCGGGCAGCGTCCAAGCTGAAACATCAACGCTGGTATTTCCGCTGGTGGCGGTAAAGCTATTGGTGCCGTCGGTAATGGTGACGCCCACCGCGAGACTGGAGATTGTGTGCGAAGCAGTCCAAGGCCCTTCGCGACCGGGGGCGTCCGCAGTCAATCCCAGCGGAATTGAGCTGCCATCCTCCAAGCCGTGCACCAATGGCACCTCTGTATTGGGTGCTGAATGGGTCGCCCGGATCAGCGTATCGAAGGTGGAACCGGTTCTGCCGTTGACCGTGTCGGCCTGAACATCGGCAAAGTCGAAGTCCAGAACATCGGGCGTGCCACCAGTTTGATTTTGAATTTGTGTCGCATCCAGCACTGATCCCCACATGCGCGCGCCATAAACCTGGCCGATGATTGCCTGGTTGTTGTCGCTCGAATTGCCCACACCGTCCTGCTCTTGGCCAATTGCAAAATGGCCGCCGGCACCCACTGTTGTGGTGGTCGTCGCCTGTTGGGCCAAGACGCCGTCGACATACACTTTGAGCTGGTTTGAGGACAGCGAGCTGTCGAGGGTCACCGTCACCCTCACGCCATCAGTGGCATCAACGGGCACTGTGAGTTGAGAAGACCCCAGATAAACCTGTAACGACGACCCGTTTGCCGAATAGAGCAGGAACGCATTGCTCGTTTGTTCGTAGCTGGTGATGGCGTAATTGCCGTCGGATGTCTTGTACTCAACCTCATAGGTGAAATCGGTGCTGGGAAATTGATTGGCGCTGTCGATGAAATAAAGGTTTTCGGACCCATCAAAATCATAACCAATTAGATTGCCGTCGCTGGCAAGCAGGCCATCAAACTCGCTTGCGCTCAGTGTTTCGGCAGTCACTTCACCGCGTACGATTTCCAGATCCCAGTCGCCGCCGCGGGCGGAGTTGCCCGTCAGGTCGGAGGATGCTGCAACGTCCGCACCGGTGACGGCGGACAATGCAGTGGCTGCGCCGACACCAAAGTCGCAGCCATAGACCAGAATATCGCCATCGACATGAAGTGAAGACGCTATTGTGGCGAGAGCATTGGCATGTTCGCCTTGCATGCTGGCTTCGGTGAGGCGCGAATTGCCGAGGTTCAGCTGCCCCTCGCTGCCGTGGGACAGTATGTGGATCGCCCCCACATTCTCACGGCCTTCGAGGATGTTGGCTATCTGGGCCACGCCATCGCTATCGGCGTCCAGCACGATCACTTCCATCGTTGGATCAATTTGGGCGGTCAGCGCGGCAATGTCGCCAACACCGCGGTCAACGAAGACGATTTCCGTGGGGGGTGTGGCGTCTGTCGCTGCCGCATCCAAAAGCACGCTGCCAACGGCGCGGCTTTCGAGCTCGGTCAGCGGGGTCGGTTGTTCGATGGCCGAAAAATCGATGTTCTCGGCGGCCAGCAATACATCGTGGGCGGTTTCCGCCATTGCAGCGTCAAGCAGCACCCGAGGTTCCAGCGGCGTTCCCATGGATGGTGCCGGTAGCGTATCAAGCAGCGTTTCGCCTGGACGCGGACGGCGCCTGAAAGGTCGAAACTCCAAAAGCCGGTTCTTACCCATGTCTCACAATGCCCCCACAAATGAGATTAACGGCGGCGAGACGAATTCAGATACATCTCCCCAACCGCGAACTTTCACCATCGAGCGTTAAGATTTTGTGAGGAAAAAATGCGCTGTACGTCGCAGCCTTAAGGTTTTCGACGCGCAAACGCCGGAAACGTCGCACCAAACGATCTGGCCGTTAAGAACTTCGAGCGAGCGTTTGCAATTTGTAAGCCATGCTGATTAAGCAACGAACAACACGAGTTGCCTTGGGAGAGCATAAATGGATCTTGGTATTGCCGGCCGCACGGCCATCGTCTGCGCGTCCTCTAAAGGCCTGGGCAAAGGTTCAGCATTGGCGCTGGCGCAGGCGGGGGTAAGGCTTGTGATGAATGCCAGATCTGAAAGCCCATTGGCCGCCGCAGCCGAAGAAATTCGTCAGGCAACCGATGCGCATATCGTCACCGTCGCCGCTGACATAAAAACCGAAGAGGGCCGACAGGCCGTGCTGGACGCTGCCGATGGCGCGCCGGACATTTTGATAAACAATGGCGGCGGCCCGCCTCCGGGTGACTTCGCCGATTTTGACATGCAGGCGTGGCGAGACGCCGTTGAAGGCAACATGATAACGCCGCTGGCCCTTATCAAAGCCGTTTTGCCGGGCATGCAGGAACGCAAGTTTGGGCGTATCGTGAACATCACATCCGCTTCGGTGAAGAACCCGATTGCCGTGCTGGAACTTTCGAACGGAGCCAGAGCGGGCCTGACCGGCGCGGTCGCCAGTCTGGCGCGGAAAGTGGCCGGGGACAATGTGACGATAAATGGTGCCCTGCCAGGATTACACGACACCGACCGCATTGCCGCAACTCTGGAAGCGCGCGCCAAGGCACAAGGCATCTCGATGGAGCAAGCCATTGCGGAGGCCGGCGCTGCCATCCCCGCCGGACGCCTCGGCGACCCTAATGATTTTGGTGCAACCTGCGCGTTTTTGTGTTCGCAGCAGGCCGGCTTTATCACCGGGCAAAACCTCATTGTCGATGGCGGGGCCTTTAATTACACGATCTAGGTGTTGGAAGGTGCGTTTGCCGGCGTGAATGTGGCATCGAGCGGCGTGCCTGCTTTACCCGCAATGTCTCCGCTAACCAGCACCTCCTGACCGCCTATGCTCACCCTGATGGTGCCCGGTTGCGCGCCGGGTCCAAGATAAATTGCGCGCGCAGAAATGGCTTGGTGCTGGCTTGGGCCTGACGCCGGGTTTTGAAGCAACCGCTCGGGCGTACCCTGCGCTTCAACCCGCCCATCCCGCAACAAAATGACGGTTCGGGCTAAACTGAATACCTCCTCCACAGAGTGGGTGACATAGAGCATCGGCACGTCGAATTCTGTGGCGGCCCTGTGCAGATAGGGAACTATACTCGCCTTGCGTTCGGCGTCGAGGGCGCTCAGTGGTTCATCGAGCATCAGCAGGCGGGGTGCAGACATCAGCGCCCGAGCCAGCGCCACCCGCTGACGCTCCCCCCCGGACAGGCTTTGCGGGCGGCGGTGTTTCAGCGGGCTGATGTCAAACGCAGCTTCGATGTCGGGGCGACTGGCACATTTCACAGACCTGTCCCGGCGCCGGTGTGCAAAAGACAGATTACCTTCAACATCCATATGGTCGAACAGGCGTGTGTCCTGAAAAACCAACCCGGCGCCGCGCCGGGCGGCAGGCATATTCACGCGCTGACCTGATGAAAACCATGTGTCACCGGCGCAAACAAGGTTTCCGCGGTCCGGCACCTCAATACCCGAGATCAGGCGCAGCAGAGACGTCTTGCCGCCACCCGATGGGCCAAAGATCGCCGTCGTGCCCTGCAAAGGCAAATCAGTTTGCACCTGCAGATCGAGTGCACCACGCGCCCAATGCAGATCAATCTTCAAGGTCTGCACGCTCATCCCCGGGGCGTCTGGGCGCGAAATGTAAAGGTACGGCGGTTAAGACTGTAAACGGCCAGCAGCACCACAAATGAGAACACCAGTAGAAGCGCCGACAAAGTGTGCGCTTCGGCATATTGGATCGTCTCCACCCTGTTGAACACAGCGATTGACAAGGTCTGCGTGCGACCGGGAATGGCCCCACCAACCATCAAAATTGTGCCGAACTCTCCCACCGTATGGGCGAAGGTAAGGACTCCGGCAGTCAAAAAACTGCGCCGCGACAAAGGTATGGCCACGTTGAAAAAACTGTCCCAATGCCCGGCTCGCAAAACTGAAGCCGCCTCCATGGCGCCCCGCCCCACCGCCTCAAACCCGGCCTGAAGCGGCTGCACCGCAAATGGCAGCGAGGAAATGACCGACGCTACCAGCAGACCTGAAAAATTAAACGTCAGCGTCGACCCGGTGACAGCCAGCCACGCCGCGCCTACAGGCGATGTGGGACTCAAGAGGATCAGAAGATAAAAACCCATCACTGTTGCCGGCAGCACCAGGGGCAATGCCGTAAGCGCTTCAACCAATGGCTTGGCGCGGGAGCGTGTATTGGCGAGCCACCAAGCCAACGGGGTCGCCACGACGTTCAGGCAAAGGGTCGTCGCCACAGCCAGTTGCGCGGTGAGCCAAAATGGAGACCAGTCAGTGATGGCGGACAATAAGGGCATGCAGAATGCTCGGTTTTGGCTGCTTGTAGCGCAAAACTTCACTGCGCATCAAAGCATCACCGCGGTGGCAGATCGTAGCCGGAGGCCTGAATGATCGACCGGCCTTCATCGGACTGAATATAGGCGAAAAACGCAAGGGCCGTCGCACTTTGATTGCCTTTGGCGAGCATCACCGCATCTTGAACAATTAGGTCGTGGAGCGCCGGATCCACCAGTGCAAACTCCAGCTCGGTCTGGGATTGCGACAATTGATAATCGAGCACCTGGCTCAAGGCGACCAAACCAACACTGGCATTGCCGGTGACAATGTTTGTGAAAGCCTGGCCCACCGAATTGCCTGGGATAGCGGCTGCCAAAAGCTCACCGGCGCGACGGCTGCCCTTCAGCACCTGTCGCGCCGCGCGGCCATATGGCGCCACCTGTGGATTGGCGAGGCTTATCGCGCCGCTGGGCCGTGCAATGACCGTGCCCACATCGGTAACCGTCTCCGGCAATGGCGGGCCACCGAAACCTGCACGTCTGGCGAACACAAGCTTTCCCAAAGCATATGCCTTTCGCTGCACCGCCAACCCTTCCCGTTCCAGCAAAAGCGGGCGCTCACGATCGGCGGACAGGAAAATGTCAAATGGCGCTCCGGTCTTTATCTGGGCGTACAGCTTGCCGGTGGAACCGGGAGCAAAGCGCACGGACACATCGCTTCCGCTGGCACGAAAACCTGCGGCGAGACGCTCAGCGGTGGAAAGAAAATTTGAGCTAACTGCAACGAGGACGGTTTCCGCGCGGGCTTGAAGCGTGGCCGCGAGCAGAAGACAGAGGAATAGAAGACTGGTCTTGAAGGTCCGCATGACGGTGGCTGCTCCCGCCTTTGGATGGCCTTGCTGGCAAGTTCAGGGCTTGGCCGGCAGTCTAAGGCTTGGCCTGTAAATCTCCAACACGGCGCTGCACGGCGATCACCAGTGGTGCCTCTTCCCCCGATTGATGCAGGGGGCGCAGCAAAACCTGGTTGATAAACACCGCACCGTCTTTGCGGTAGTTGGTGATCCGGATGTCAGCCATGGAGCCCGAGGCGATGGCGTCCCGAAATTGGGCTACCGCTTCCGGCTCGCTGTCCGGGCCCTGCATGAACCGGCAGTTGCGCCCCACAATCTCATCTCGCTCGTAGCCCGAGTGCGCAAGAAAAGCATCGTTGACGTAGACAATCGGGCAATCAGGCATGTGTGGGTTGGCTATCACCACCGCAAGGTCGTTTTGCAAGGCATCCACATCGTCCCAGGTGTATTCAGGCAAAGCTTCATATTCGGGCGCATCACTGCGGTTTTGCGGTGTGTCGTCTTGCATAGTCAGATCCGGTCTTTTCGAGCGATAGGTTAGCCGCGGTGAAATCGCACAAGGAACCGTAGAATGGCAAGTCTGGAGCAATCACCTCGCTCAGGCGTCGCGAATAACAAGGACAACCACCACAACCAATTGTCCCAACAATTGCCGGCAACGTTGAACGATAGCCGTCTAGAAGTTCGATCTGCTGAAGATAATGGCGCACCCGGGAAGATTCGAACTCCCGACCCCTAGATTCGTAGTCTAGTGCTCTATCCAGCTGAGCTACGGGTGCGCGGGCTGCTGCGTTTCGCAACGAGCCGATGTCGGGTGCTTTAGTCGGCTGGGCGCGCCATGGCAAGCGATGGGTGAAGGCTTTTTGCCAACAAATGCTCTGGTCGGAACCGCTAACGCCGATTGGGCAGTAAAATTTCGAAGCGCGCACCGCTGTAGGATGCGTCGAGGCAACCGGGGGTGGGGTGGCGCTCGTCAAGCAATTGTATGGTCCCGCCGTGCACGCGCACCAATTCCGCGGCAATTGCCAGACCCAGGCCCGTGCCGCCGGGCCGGACAGAGCCCTTAAAGGCCTGGAACAATGCATCGCGCGCGCGCTTTGGCACGCCGGGGCCGGTGTCAGCGACGATTATAGCCGTATGGCTGTTGCCGTCGGCTGCCAAACGCGGCTCGGTGCACACGCATAGGCGGCGCACGGCTGCAGGGTCTTCCTCGGCCTTCAGCGCTTGCACTGCGTTGCGGCACAGATTGTGAATCACCCGGAACATCTGTTCGGGATCGGCATCCACTTCGCAGTTTTCGGGGACCAGATTGTGGAACTCCACGCTGTCCGACAATTCCAGCAGCTCGCCACAATCATTGACCACCGTATTGAGGTTGATGCGGCGGATGCTGGGCGGTTTGTCCTCGGCCTTGCCGTAGGCCATCACGGATTGCGTGTAGTCGGCAGCGCGGTCCAGCGCCCGCAGGATGCGGGGGGCAAATTTCTGCACCATCGGATCGTCCACCGAGGCCAGGCGGTCGGAGAACAATTGGGCGGAAGCGAGAATATTGCGCAAATCATGGTTGATTTTCGAGACCGCCAGACCGAGGTCTGCCAAACGCCGCTGCTGGCGCAATGTGTCATGCAGCCGGCCCTGCATGGCAGCCAATTGGGTTTCTGCCACACCCATTTCGTCGGTGCGCCGGGTGGGTACGAGAATGCGGGATGCGTCTTCCGGCGCCTCGGCAAACTCCACCATATTGCGCGACAGGGTGCGCACGGGCCGGATGATCATGGCGTTGATGGTGAGAAACACCAAAGCCGCCGTAATGAGCCCAATCGCCAATGAGATAAGCGCGACATTTCGGGCATAAATGCGCATGGCATCCACCAGCGGGGCCTCGCGGAGCAGCAACTCCAATTCGCCCTGACGGCTACTCATGGATGAGACCAGCCGCAGCGACCGATTTTCAGTGGTGAAAAGTGCGCTTACGGCATCCCGCACGGCGCTGAACGCGCTCCAATTGTCCAAATCCACCGTCACATTGACGCTTGGGGGCATGGAAGACCTAGCGATGAGGCGGCTTTCCCCGCCTTCGCGCACCACAATGGCGTCGGCCCGGGTGGCCGCAAGAATTTCGGTCTGCACGCCCCGGGGTATGCTCAAGTCGCGATCCGCTATGAACACCACGGATGCGATCTCGGCTGTGGCAACCCGCTCGCGCAAATAGTCCATGCGAAAGTTGGCCACCGACGGCACGAAGATCAAAACTTCAGCCAACAGCACAAACAAAGTGGTCAGCAGCAACAATTTGGTGGAAAGGCTTGCACCCGTGCGATCGGTTTCGGCGGCATTGCCCCGCGCCAGATCTTCAGCCCCGTTGAGATTGGGAACCTGTACGTCCGACGGCGCCACTGGGGTGGCACCTGCTTTTGCTTGTGTTGGCACGGTTCGCGTCATGCTTCATTTATAGCGCAAATTGTGACGGTTGCACCTGCCAGCCCGCCGAGAGGCCGGTAAGATCCTTCACGAGTGCGTGGGTCAGCCGAGTTTCTGCAGCAGCCCGATGATGTTCCGCACGATGGGTTTTTTGGTGGCCGGTGCAAAACTGGTCACGGCAGCGCGGCGGCCAATTTCGCCCATGGTCGGATAGGGCGGCACATAGGCC
>JBCDIB010000082.1:0-8563 GCA_038749385.1 Pseudomonadota bacterium
CGCGAGGCGTAACAAGGGATCAGGTTCCCATCCCTGCCCACGTCCGGCTTCCACCAGCCCATGAACAGCGTCGATGCCCCATTTCTCGCTTTCGGGCAGCACCATGTTCAGCACGCCGGTTGTACGCATCCATAAAAGTGACTTGCTCGGGTCCTGCGCGGCCAGCAGTTTGCGCAGCTCTTTCCACACACGCTCGGCAGACAGACTGGCAAGCTCATCCTTCATGCGTGCACTGGCCCGAAGGGCGTCTGCATCCGGCCGCCCGACGCGCTCGGGTCCATACCATGCGAAAAAGCGGAACAGGCGTAAAATGCGCAGATGGTCCTCAGCAATCCGGTCCGCCGCCTCACCGATGAAGCGGATGGTACGGGTGCGAATGTCCTCCAGCCCGCCAACATAATCTGTCAACGTGCCATCTCGGCTGGCGTAGATTGCGTTTACCGTGAAGTCCCGCCGGTGTGCGTCTGCCTTCCAATCTGTACCAAATTTAACGACAGCGTGGCGACCATCAGTTTCAATGTCCTCGCGCAGGGTCGTCACTTCATAGGCGTTGCCGCCGCTCACAATGGTGATGGTGCCATGCTCCATGCCTGTGGGCACGGATTTCAGGCCTGCCGCGTCTGCAGCTTCAACCACTGCGCCGGGCACAAGATCGGTGCTCAAATCGATATCCGACACCTCTTCGCCCATGAGTGCGTTGCGCACGGCACCGCCATTGACCCGCACTTCGCCACCGACCGCTTCCAGTGCGTCGAACACGGCCACCAGGCTTGGCTCGGCCAAAAAGCGTGCCGCTTCCGGCTCCAATTTGCGAATTTCAGGATCAGCCATTTCAAAGATCAGCCATGTTCAGTCTCACGCATCGGATGCGGTGCTTTCAGTTGTTCCCGATAGCAATGTGTGTCGCAGGCTTGCGACGATGCCCGCCGTAATGCCCCAGATCGTGTGCTGCTGCCACGCGATAGTGTAAATGTTGACGGTGTGGCCCCGCACCAGATTTTCCTTGGTGGTCAATTGTGTCGACGTTGGCGCAAGCAAGTGGCTAAGCGGTACTTCAAACGTGCTTTCAACTTCACCGGGGTTCAGTCTGATGGGAAGGTCTGGCGGCACGATGCCGATGAACGGTTGGATCCGGTAGCCGCTGCCCGTCTCATAGTTCGGGCACTTGCCGATAACCCTCACCTGGCCTGGCTCAATACCAACTTCTTCGTGAAATTCGCGCAAAGCGGTGCCTTCAGCACTGTCGTCATCCTGATCCACTTTGCCGCCGGGAAAAGATATCTGTCCCGCATGGGCCTTAAGGTGGGCCGCCCGATAGGTGAATAGCACGGTCGCACCTGTGGGGCGGTCGATCACGGGGATCAACACGGCAGCATCTCGATAGGTCAGATGCCGATAATAGGCTGCCATCTTGGGGTTCTGAACTTCATCCCCCCACACGGCTTGGGCCAGCTCGTGGCGACGGTCAGCCAACAGCGCCTGAAACTGAGCCGCAATCATCCCGCTAAGCGCGCAAGCTCGTCGGCCGGCATAATCGGAAAGACCTCGCCGCCGGAGCGAATGGCGAACATGGTGACACCATCAATTTCAATCTCTTCGCCCAGATCCACAAGTTGATACAGCAGCGGGCGGGACAGCAGCGCCTCCAACCGGCCACGCACTTCACGCACCAAAACATAGGGCTTGAGCCGTTTTTCCTCGCCCTCAAATGCAAACCGTAACGGATTGCTGGCATCCACCTCGACCATATCCCCAACATTGGTGCGTAGGATCAGCAATTGGTCTGCCATACCTTGATTCTGCACGGCCATTTCCACTGCAACAAACGGGGCATCCTCAACGCGCAAACCCACTTTTTCCACGGGCGTCACAAGAAAGTAGGAACCGTCTTCTTCGATCAACACTGAAGAAAACAGCTTGACCAAAGCCGCGCGACCTATGGGTGTGCCAAGGTAAAACCAGGTCCCGTCGGACTGGATTTCCATATCCAAATCGCCGCAAAAGTCAGGGTTCCATTTGTCGACGGGCGGCAAACCACCCGACGCACCTTTCTGTGCGGCGCGAATGAGATCGCTGAGATCGTGGTCGGGGCGGGCAGGTGAAGAAGATGAGGCCAAATCAGACATGTCACCTAACTAGGCCACGTCGTGCCCATCACCAATAGCTACTGGACGCGGGGCCGTTTTCAGTGCCCACATTTGCCGCAGGTCATGGTAATGAAATGGCTGTGATCTAGAGCTTCTTGTCTTGCTCCTGCCCTATGCTCGCCTACTTTTCCAAGGGTCAGCGACGCGCGCGCTGATTTGGACCGAGGGAACGATCATGAACATTGCCGCCGAAACACTGAGCAAGGCCGAACGTGAAGCCGTTGTCGCAAAGGCCGAAACCGCAGCTGCCCGTGTGCAGGAAGCGCGGGCCGCCATTGGCGAAGTGATCTTTGGCCAGGAGACTGTGGTGGAGCAGACGCTCGTCACGATTTTGTCCGGTGGCCATGCCGTGCTGGTGGGCGTGCCGGGTTTGGCCAAAACCAAACTGGTGGACACGCTGGGCACAGTGCTTGGTCTCAATGCTGGCCGCGTTCAATTCACCCCTGACCTCATGCCGTCCGATATTCTTGGGTCGGAAGTGTTGGACGAAGATGAAAACGGCAAGCGCTCGTTCCGCTTTGTCAAAGGCCCCATTTTTGCGCAATTGCTCATGGCCGACGAGATCAACCGTGCGAGCCCACGCACCCAGTCGGCCCTGCTGCAGGCCATGCAAGAATATCATGTGACGGTGGCAGGCGAGCGCCACGATTTGCCGGCACCCTTCCACGTGCTGGCGACGCAGAATCCGCTGGAACAGGAAGGCACCTACCCCCTGCCCGAAGCGCAGCTGGACCGGTTCCTTATGCAGGTCGATGTAGACTACCCGGAACGCGATGCTGAGCGGCGGATCCTGCTAGACACAACGGGCAGCGCGTCCGCCACCGCAAGCCCGGTGTTCGACGCCAACGAATTGATCGATCTGCAAGCCCTCGTGCGGCAATTGCCGGTGGGTGAAAGCGTGGTGGAAGCCATTTTGGACCTGGTGCGCAGCGCCCGCCCAAACCAGGGTGAAAATTCCGACCCGCGCATTGCCTGGGGCCCCGGCCCGCGCGCCAGCCAATCGCTCATGCTGGCTGTGCGCGCCCGTGCGTTGGCCGATGGCCGATTGGCCCCTTCTGTCGATGACGTAATCGCGTTGGCCGAGCCCGTTCTCAAGCACCGCATGGCGCTGGACTTCTCGGCCCGGGCCGAAGGCATCACCGTTGCCGACGTCATTGGCGAACTTGTCAGCCGGTTGGGCTGAGCATGGCGCAAAGTGCGTCGCCGGACAGGGTTACCGACCTGAACTTACCCCGCGGCCAGATTGGCGCCGCCACCCCGCCTGCCGGGGCCAAGCGGCTGATCGGGCGGTCACGCGCCCGCGCGTCACTGGTGCCGGATCTGTTGGTGGAGGCGCGCCGGATCGCCAACACTGTCATCTCCGGCTGGCACGGGCGCCGCAAGCGTGGCATTGGCGAAAACTTCTGGCAGTTCCGCCCGTTCACAGAAGGGGAAAATCCGGCGCGCATCGATTGGCGGCGCTCGGCCCGGGACGAGAACCTGTATCTGCGGGACCGGGAATGGGAGGCCGTGCACACGGTTTGGCTCTGGGCCGACGGATCCCCCTCAATGCAATATCAATCCGGCGCTGCCCAAACCTCCAAACAGGAGCGCGCACTTGTGCTGGCGCTGGCCATGGCAGAAGTGCTGGCCCGGTCCGGCGAGCGTATCGGATATGTGGGTTCCGGGGCGCCGATCACCCACCGCCAGGCCGCCGAACGGCTGGCCGAAAAACTGGCGCGCTTACCGGTCGACAAAGGCCATTGGCCCGATACCGGCATGCTCAAGGCACACACAGATCTTATTATCACCAGTGATTTTTTGGGCCCGCTCAATCACACGCTTGAGCGGATAGATGCCTTGGCCTCCCGGCGTATTCGCGGCCACCTGGTGCACATCATCGACCCGGCGGAGGAGGCTTTTCCCTATTCCGGTCGTACCGATTTCGTAGATCCCGAACGCGGTGTACGCCTAACAGCCGGGCGAGCCGAAACCATGGCCGCTGAATACCGGCAGCATTTTTCCGCGCGGCAGGACGAATTGCGCCGCGCCGCCACACGCCGGGGCTGGAGCTACATCGTGCACCACACTGATAAGCCTGCGTCGCAGGCTTTGGTGGCGCTGCATTTGCGCATGTCCGAAGCCTCTTTGGGGGTCAGCTGATGCTCGGCCTGCCCCTTGCCTTCACTGCACCCGCCGTCCTGGCCGGGCTTCTAGCGCTGCCATTGATCTGGCTGCTGCTGCGCCTGACGCCGCCAAAGCCGCGCGAAGAAGTGTTTCCGCCTCTGGCGATCTTGGAGGAACTGGAAAAGCAGGAAGAAACGCCACACCGCAGTCCATGGTGGCTGACCGCCCTGCGCATCCTGCTGGCGGCTTTGGCGATCCTTGCCTTGGCAGGGCCTGTTCTCAATCCACAAACCGCGCTCACCGGCCAAGCCGATGGCGACCTCGTTCTAATCGTCGACGATGGTTGGGCTTCGCAGACCGTTTGGGACCAGCAGGTGGCTGCCGCCACCGCGCTGATACGTGACGGAGCGGACCAGGGCCGCGCCGTAGCCCTGGCGTTCACATCACAAGGTTCCCAGGCGGACCTGACCGCGGAAACGCCGGACCTTTTAATCGAACGTCTGGGCGCGGCATCGCCAACGCCTGTTGTCACCGATCTTGCAATGATGGGAGCCCCACTGGAAGCGCAGTTGCAACCACCATCCGAGATCATTTTTCTGTCGGCCGCCACTGCACCGAAGGGCTGGGAAGACACTTTGGCGACACTGTCCACCGCCGGACACAATTTGCGGGCATTCCGTGTCGCATCACCCGGAGCCAGCGCTGTTGCTGGCCTAGACAACACCGCTGACGGCTTCGACGTAACACTGTCCACCCTTGGCGGCTTCCCAACTGGACGACTGTTGGCTTTGGATGATCGTGGCAGACCAATTGCCGAGGCTGACTTCGCCAATGCTGATCCGCAGGGCGAAGGTCGTCTCACGGTTACCTTGACCATGCCTCTCGAGCTGCGCAACGACGTGCAACGCATCGCGCTCGAAGCCCCCAGGACAGCTGCTGACGTCTTCGTCACCGACAGCGGCTCCCAGCGCCGCCGCGTGGCCATGCTGTCCGGCGTGGCAAATGAGCTGGCCCAACCACTGCTGGAGCCCCTGCACTATATCTCTCGCGCGTTGGCCGAGACCGCGGAAGTGCGGCTGGCGCAAGAGGCAAATCTGGTTTCCGAGATAGACCGCCTGTTGGCGGACCGCCCCAGCGTGTTCGTGCTGGCCGATGTGGGCACTTTGCCGGAAGCCGCCACCGAAGCGCTTTCTGTATTTGTGGACAATGGCGGCACCCTGCTACGCTTTGCCGGACCACGCCTGGCGGCAGGCGATTTTCAGGACCCACTGATCCCTGTGCTGCTGCGCGAAGGCGAGCGTGCTCTGGGCGGGTCGTTGAGCTGGGATGAACCACAACCCATCGCTCCGTTTACGGGTGATAGCCCGTTTGCCGGCATCAACCTGTCCGATGAGATTGTTGTGCGGCGGCAGGTGCTGGCACAACCGGATGTCGATTTAGCGTCCCGCACCTGGGCCAGTCTGGCCGATGGTACGCCACTGGTCACAGCCGCCCCCTTTGGCGATGGAGAATTGGTTCTGTTCCACGTTACGGCAGACGCGACATGGTCCAATCTACCCTTGTCGGGCACCTTCGTTGCCATGCTTAACCGGGTGGTGGAGCGCTCGAAGGGCAGCGGCGTAACGGGTGCCAATCAGGTGCGCGAAGCCACCGTTCTGCCGCCGCTACGCACCGTGCGCGCCGACGGCACCTTCGGCCCGCCGCAGGCTGACACCCGACCTTTAACCTTGGAGCCCGGAGAGCCGGTCCGCTCCGTGCCAGCTACGCCGCCGGGCCTGTATGGCAGCCGGCAGGCCACATTGGCTCTGAACCTGTTTGACGAAACGCGGGACGGTCCGGTGGTCTTAGCCCCCGTCGCAGCGCCAGACAGTGTTTCCGACATGACAATTGACGCCTACCCGCAAAGCGAGGCCCGCGACTTGGCCCCATGGCTGTTTTTCGTCGCCTTCGCCCTGCTCGCCCTAGACACCATAATCATGCTGGCGATGATGGGTGCCATGCGTCGGCGCAGACCTTCAGCGGCGATAGCCTCAGTGCTGGTCGCACTATCGGCAGCTGCGTTGCTCGTCGCCGGAACCGGCCAATCGATCGCCCAGACAGACAGCGAGGATATAAGCTTCGAAAAAACGCTCCCGGCCGCCTATGAAACCCGTGTTGGCTACATCCTGACCGGCGACCGGCGGGTGGATGAAGTAAGCGAACAAGGTATGGACGGCATGTCCCGCTTTGTGGCCAGCCGCACATCGCTGGAGCCCGGCGCACCCATCGGGCTGGATCCAGAAGTGGACGAAATGTCCTTCTTCCCGCTGATATATTGGCCCATCACTGCGGACGCCGAAATGCCCAGCGCAAACGCCCTGGCCCGCATCGATGCTTACATGAAAAACGGCGGCACGGTGCTGTTCGACACCCGCAACGGTTTGCCCGAAAACCTGTCACTGAGAGGCGGGCAAACACCGTCGGAAGCCCGGCTGGCCGCAATCCTCAGCAGCCTCGACATACCGCCCCTTGAGCCAGTGCCACCAGACCATGTGCTGACCAAGAGCTTTTATCTGCTCGACAATTTCCCCGGCCGTTTCGCCACCTCACCACTTTGGGTCGAGGCTTTGCCGGTCCCCGTCGAAGGCGCGCCTAGACGGCCTGCCCGGGCGGGCGACGGTGTGTCATCGATTATGATATCCGGCAATGATCTCGCGGGTGCATGGGCGCTGGACGAAGCGGGGCGACCGCTGCTGCCCACCGAACCGCAAAACCCGCGACAGCGCATCCTCGCCTTCCGCGTTGGCGTCAATATCATGATGTACACGCTCACCGGCAATTACAAAGCAGACCAGATCCATATACCTGACCTGCTGGAAAGATTGGGCCAATGATACAAACAGCGAGGGAGGCGAATTAGATGGAATATTCAATCGGTTTTCAGCCGCTTCTTCCGTGGGCATTGGTCGTCTTTGCTGCACTCGTGGCGCTGTTGCTGGGCGCGGCAACACTGTACGCTGGCACGCGTGGCAAGTGGCTGCGTTTGGCCGCCCTGTGCCTGCTGGCCTTCGCCCTCACCGGGCCTTCTTTGGTGCGCGAAGAGCGTGAGTCGCTAAAAACCGTGGTCGCGCTGGTGACAGATGGCAGCGAAAGCCAATCAGTTGCCGAGCGCCGCCAACAAACCGCCACCGCCAAAGCGCTTCTGACAGAGCGGCTGGGTGATATGGCGGAGTTCGAGCTACGCCAGGTGGACGTTGGCCCAGCCTATGAAGGTGGCGACACGGATGTGAGCACGGCCCTCGTCACCGCCCTGCAGGGCGCGCTGGAAGATGTGCCAGCGGCGCGCATTGGGGGCGCGATCATGGTCACCGATGGCCAGGTCCACGATGCCACCGAGGGCGCGTCTGATCTGCTCGGCGGCGACTATCCCATCCACGCCCTTATCACCGGTCAGCCCGACGAGTTCGACCGCCGCATCATCATCGAGGAAGCCCCGCGTTTCGGCATCGTTGGGGAAGACCAGGAAATCGTCTACCGCGTTGAAGACAATGGCGCAGGCCTGCAGCCGGGCGCAGAAGTCATCGTGCGCGTGACCATCGATGGCGAGCTGATATCGGAAGAATTTGCCATTACGGGCGAGCGTTCGAGCTTTTTTTTTGAAGTGCCCAATGCGGGCCGAGTGATCATTGAAATGGATGTCGAAACGCTCGATGGCGAGCTGACCGAAATCAACAATCGCGCCTTTGCGGAATTGGATGGCATCCGCGAGAACCTGCGCGTGTTGCTGGTCTCTGGTGAGCCTCACGCCGGCGAACGCACCTGGCGCAACCTGCTGACGTCGGACGCCAGCGTGGATCTCGTGCATTTCACCATTCTGCGCCCGCCGCAAAAGCAAGACGGCACGCCCATTGAGGAACTGTCGCTCATCGCTTTTCCCACGCGCGAATTGTTCGTTGAAAAGATCGAGGAATTCGATCTCATCATTTTCGACCGCTACCAGCGGCGCGGTGTGCTACCGGGTCTGTATTTCACATACATGGCAGACTATGTGCGAAATGGCGGGGCAATGTTGCTGGCCACGGGGCCGGAATATGCTGGGCTGCGTTCCATATCAGCTACGTCGCTGGACGAAATTTTGCCCGCCCTCCCCAATGGAGACATTAGCAACGAACCCTACCGTGCCACGGTGACCGACACCGGCCAGCGACACCCGGTGACTCGGCAGTTGGATGGCGCGAATACGCAGGGTGAGGAGCCTCAATGGGGCCGCTGGTTCCGTCGCATTGATGCCGGGCCGGTGGAGGGCGACACGCTCCTGTCGGACGGCCAAG
>JBCDIB010000083.1:0-8537 GCA_038749385.1 Pseudomonadota bacterium
CCCAATTGTTATCCCGGTCGATATACAAGAGACATGATCGGATACGGCGCCAAACCGCCAAACGCTCAATGGCCCGGCGGCGCAAAAATCGCCGTGCAGATCGTGCTCAATTATGAGGAGGGCGGTGAAAACAACGTCCTCCACGGAGACGCCGCGTCCGAAGCGTTTTTGTCGGAAATTGTGGGCGCCGCCGCCTGGCCCGGCCAGCGCCATTGGAACATGGAGAGCATTTACGAATATGGCTCCCGCGCGGGCTTCTGGCGCCTGCACCGATTGATGGCTGATCTGCCGGTCACCGTTTACGGCGTCGCCACTGCGTTGGCCCGCTCGCCCGAACAGGTGGCGGCCATGAAGAACGCCAATTGGGAAATCGCGTCCCACGGCCTCAAATGGATCGAATACAAAGACGCCAGCGAAGCGGATGAGCGCGCCGACATGGCCGAGGCCATCCGTCTGCACACGGAGGTCGTTGGAGAGCGCCCGCGCGGCTGGTACACGGGGCGCTGCTCACACAATACGGTTCGGCTGGCCGCTGAGGAGGGCGGCTTTGCCTATGTGGCTGATAGTTATGCCGACGATCTGCCTTATTGGTCCGAATTCGGCGACAAGGATCAGCTGATCGTGCCCTACACGCTGGACGCCAACGACATGCGCTTCGCCACGCCACAGGGGTTCAATTCTGGCCAGCAGTTCGAAGCCTATTTGCGGGACAGTTTTGACACCCTCTATGCTGAGGGCGAGGCGGGTGTGCCCAAAATGATGAGCATTGGGTTGCATTGTCGCTTGATCGGACGCCCGGGCCGGGTGGCGGCGCTGAAGCGCTTCCTTGAACACGTCAAAAACCATTCTGGCGTCTGGTTCGCCACCCGCGAGCAGATCGCACAACATTGGGCGAAGACGCATCCCCACACGCGCTTTGTGCGCCCAAGCCAAATGTCCCTGCCGGAGTTCGTGGAGGCCTATGGCTCCATCTTCGAGCATTCCGCATGGATCGCCGAGCGTGCCCACGGCCTCGAACTTGGCCCCGCCCACGACAGTGCGGAGGGTTTGCACAATGCGCTGGCCCGCATATTCCGCTCCGCCAGTGAAGACGAGCGGCTGGGCGTCCTCACCGCCCATCCGGACCTTGCAGGCAAGCTTGCCGACGCAAAACGTCTGACCCCCGACAGCACTTCCGAGCAGGCCAGCGCCGGCCTCGACGCCCTGACAGATGAGGAGCGTTCTGAATTTTCGACAATGAATGCCGCCTATGCAGCCAAGTTCGGTTTTCCCTTCATCATCGCCGTACGCGACCATGACAAAGCGTCTATTCAGGCGGCCTTTGCAAAGCGGTTGAACCACGACCGCGCCACCGAATTTTCAGAAGCATGCCGCCAGGTGGAGCGCATTGCCTGGCACCGTTTGCAGGCGCTTCAGCCATGAGCCACGATATTACCATTCAGCCCATTAACGCCGAAGCCTTTGCTCCTTTCGGTGACCTTCTGGACTGCGCGGGTGAGCCCGATCGCATCATCAATGCAGGCCTGTGCGGCCGGTACCATGATCGTGCCAACCTGGACTGCAATCCCTCGGATGATGCCGGGCGGATAGGCGTCAGCCTGTTCAATGCGCAGACACGGTCGCTGCCCTACGAGTTTGATTTGGTGGAACGCCACCCGCTGGGCAGCCAGTGCTTTGTGCCCATGGCGCATGTCGGTTTTCTTGTGATCGTCGCCCCCGACACAGACGGCATTCCCGGTCGCCCTCTGGCCTTCGGGACTGCCCCCGGCCAAGCCATCAATTTCCACCGCAACATCTGGCATGGCGTTCTGACGCCGCTCCACGCGCCTGGCCGTTTCGCGGTAATCGATAGGATAGGCACGGCGGACAATCTCGAAGAATATCGCTACCCGCACCCGTGGCGGGCAAGTTTGGCGAGAAGCTTGGCTAGCCGAAGGGCTTGAGCTTCGGGAAGCGGTTCACATCCTTGTACAGCAGATAGCGGAAGCGCCCCGGACCACCCGCGTAGCAGGCTTGGGGGCAAAAGGCCCGCAGCCACATGAAATCGCCAGCCTGCACCTCCACCCATTGGTGGTTGAGCCGGTAAACGCCCTTGCCTTCAAGAACATATATACCGTGTTCCATGACATGGGTTTCAGAAAATGCGATAACCCCACCTGGTTGGAAATTGACGATGTTCACGTGAAAATCGTGCCGCATGTCTTCGGGGTCAACAAAGCGCGTGGTGGTCCAAACACCTTGCGTCTCCCGCATCGCCACTTCCTCCGCATCCGCTTCGTGAATGACAAAAGGCTCCGGCGGCGCCAAGCCTTCAACCGGTTCATACGCTTTGCGTATCCAGTGGAAGGTGAGCGTGCGCCCGCCATCTGGCTCGGTGTTGGCCACCGTCCACCGGCATCCGGGGGGAAGATAGGCATATATGCCGGGGCGCAGCTCATGCTCTTCGCCTTCGATCACAAGGCTCCCGCGACCCGACAGTACGAACATCACTGCGCCAGCCCCCTGGTCGGGCTCTGGCTGTTTCGAGCCGCCGCCGGGGGCAACGTCGAGAATCATTTGGCTGAAAGTTTCCGCAAAACCTGACAGGGGCCGCGCCAGCACCCAGCCTTTCGTGCCCTCCCAACCGGGGAAACGACTGACCACAATTTCAGTCAGCACCTTGCGGGGGATCACGGCGTAGGCATTTGTGAAGATTGCGCGGCTCGACAGAAGCTCAGTCTGCGGTGGCAATCCGCCCACCGGCGTCTGATACATAACGGTGCCGATTTTCTCGAGACCTGCCTTGTCGATATAGTCGCTTGTCTGCGGGCGCAGCTCCGGCGGCAGATTGGGATCATTCAGATCAGGCTTTGCGGCGGGCAGCGGGGAACCGGGCAGCGGGGAACCGGGCAGTGGGGCGTCATCCATCGGTGGCTCTTTCGCTCAGAACAGGGGGTCTTTGTTCGATGTAACTGAGTGCGACGGTCACCGCAAAGGTTCGACGCGCGGTTGAATGCAATTTCGATGGCGTCAGACGCTGAACCACAGCTCAGTCTCTTAGTTTTAAGATCAAAAGCCAGGCTGATTTCTTCCCTCATAAGTAGCAATGGGCAGGATTTCCGAGTTCCGAGTGCAACGGTCAAAATGAGGTGTCTAAATACCAGTTTATCGGTGGCAACTTTTAGGACTGTCGCTCTGTAAGAGTGAAATACAACGAGAGGTTGTATAAATCTGTTGATGCAGGTAAGTCTGCGTCGCTGATTGCTATGCTATCGGCATGTTCCCTACGGGGCGGCGGTTCGAACCAATTCCGGTTCCGGGTTTCAACGTCCCCACGCGCGCTCGCCGGTTCGCCGGGTGCCGTCCCAAGTGGAGCATCCCAAGTGGAGCAAATTCAAAAAGTGGAGCCGGCTGAAAAAGCGGCAACAGATCAGAACGTCCTCCAACACCGAATTCACGAGCCACGCTCCACAGCTTGGTGCTGCGGGTGCCTAGCTGGGGGTGCTTGGACGTGTATCGCCGCCGGTCTTTGGAGAAGAGAATGGTGGAGCTAGCCGGAATCGAACCGGCGACCTCTTGCATGCCATGCAAGCGCTCTCCCGACTGAGCTATAGCCCCACTTACGAACCATGGCGAAGCCGGGTCCGATGTCGGACAAGCTTCGGGCGCCGGTCCGTGGTCATCCTTCAGGTGAGCCTGATGGACAGGGCGGGTTCTAGTCCCGCCAACTGACAGGCGCAAGTCCTGCGCCTGCCCTTTTTTCGTTTGCCGCTGGCTGCGGTCAATTCTTCAATCAGTCGTCGTCGTCCGACGCTTTCACAACGTCGGAAAGATCGTCGTTCTCATCGTCATCGGTTTCGAGGAACGTGTTGTCGTCATTGTTGGTATCGGACGGCTCGTCATCTTCGTCGCCATCAATGTCCGGGATGTTCTCATCGCCGACATCGTCATCATCGTCCGCATCATCCAGAGAGATGATGGCGGGGGACACGTCGTCCTCGTCTTCATCCTCGTCCGCCGTGGCGGCTTCTTGCTTATCGTCGGTCTCGTCCTCCTTCACATCCTTCTTGCGGGTTGCGCCACGGCTGGCTGCGGCTTCCTCGAAGAACGAACGGGGATATTCATTGCCCGTGTAAGGAGAGACGATTGGATCCTTATCCAAATCGTAGAATTTCTTGCCGGTTTCTGGGCACACACGTTTTGTGCCGGCGCCTGTCTGAGCCAATTTCGGCCTCTTTATCATCTGCTGCGCGGCCCAAACGAGGCGGCGCGGATTGCTGGGAGTGCGGCTGGTGAGCGCAGAACGCCGACCAGAGAAGTGCTGATCCATAATATTTGGGGCAGGGCGTGTCAAAGAGCAACCGCGTCTGTGCCAACCCTCGCCGGTCCCTCCTATTGAAGCCACGTCACCCGTTGGCGTGTGCGCCGTGCCATGATAGGTGCGCTGCGGGGTCTGGTTAGCTGGCCCAAATCTCTTTCCTCTCTGCAGGTTTTCAGCCCGTTATGTCCCATTCCGCCGTGCCGTCACCTCTTGTCTCAAGCCGCGCGTCGGCGCTGTCCGGCACAGTTCGCGTGCCCGGAGACAAAAGTATTTCGCACCGCGCCGTCATGTTCGGCGGCCTGGCATCCGGCACAACGCGCATTACGGGGTTGTTGGAAGGTGAAGATGTGCTGGGAACGGCAGCTGCGATGCGGGCGCTGGGCGCCACGGTTGAGCGTGACGATCAGGGTACATGGACGGTGCAAGGCACCGGCAATGGCTGCCTTCTTGCGCCGGAAAATCCGATTGATTTTGGCAATTCCGGTACCGGGTGCCGTTTGATGATGGGTCTGTTGGGGGCCTATGATTTCGAGACCCGGTTTGTTGGTGACGCGTCCCTGTCGGGACGTCCCATGAAACGCATTCTTGATCCCATCATGCAGATGGGCACGCAGCTGGTGGAGGCCACCGATGGCGACCGCCTGCCGCTCACTCTGCATGGCCCCCGTACGGCGGCGCCCATAACTTACCGCGTGCCCATGCCGTCGGCTCAAGTCAAAAGTGCCGTGTTGCTGGCCGGGCTCAACGCTCCAGGGGTCACCACGGTCATCGAGCCTGTCATGACCCGGGACCACACGGAAAAGATGCTTAATGGGTTTGGCGCTGAGCTAACCGTCGAGACCGATGCCCATGGTGTGCGCACCATTTCGCTGGTGGGCCAGCCGCGCTTGCAGGGTCAGGACGTGACGGTCCCCGCCGATCCATCCTCTGCTGCGTTCCCCATCGTAGCTGCTTGTATAGTTCCGGGGTCAGATATTGTGGTGCAGGACGTGCTGATGAACCCGACGCGCACCGGCCTCATCACGACGCTGCTCGAAATGGGAGCGGACATTACCGTCGCCAATGAGCGCGAAAGCGGTGGTGAGGATATTGCCGATCTGCGGGTACGACATGCTGCGCTGCAGGCCATCGACGTGCCGGCCGAACGCGCGCCCTCAATGATTGACGAATATCCCGTGCTGGCCGTGGCCGCCGCCTTCGCCGCGGGCACAACACGCATGACCGGCCTGGACGAATTGCGCGTTAAAGAAAGCGACCGTCTGGCCGCCGTTGCCCGGGGGTTGGAGGCCAACAATGTGGCCTGTACCGAGGGTGAGGACTGGCTGGAAGTCATTGGGCAACCGGGCGGCGCCGATATTGGTGGTGGAACCGTCACAACTCACCTCGACCACCGTATCGCCATGGCGTTCGCAGTCATGGGCATGGCGGCGGGCAACCCCGTCACGGCCGATGACTCGGCCCCAATCGCCACCAGCTTCCCCGTGTTCATCGACTTGATGAATGGGCTCGGCGCCAACTTGCAGGAGGCTTCCTGATGGAAACGGAAACTGCGCAGCCACTTGTCTATTTCATCACCTTCAATTGGGTTGGCATTCTACAACTCATTCTTGTGGTGGGCGTGCTGGCATATGGCGTTTGGCACCTTATCACGCGCCAGTCCTTCAATCTGCTCCTGCTGATTTTCTGGATCGTCTGCGGATACCTCGCGCTGGCCGCACTGCTGCTGGCTGCGGGCTTGTTTTACCGTGGTCAAGGGATGAGCGACCTCAGTTTCGCTCTGGGCAACTTCATGCAGTGGGCCATGACCATTGTGCTGTTTGGCTTTTTGCCACTGACATTGCTGGCCGCAGCCGCCAACAAATGGAGCGGCGGCCAGATGCCTGGTGATGAAAGACGTGATGAAAGACGCGAGGAAGAGCGCGATGAAACACGTGATGACAGCTAAGCCCGTTATTGCAGTCGATGGCCCTGCCGCATCGGGCAAGGGTACCCTGTCCCGCCGTTTGTCCGAGCATTTTGCCATTCCCCATTTGGATACAGGCCTCACCTACCGGGCCGTTGGCTACTACTTGCTCCAGCGTGACGAGCCATTGGACGATGAGGCCGCCGCCGCCGCCGCCGCCGACAATCTTGACTTGGGATCGCTGGACCGCAGACTTCTGTCGCAACACCATATTGGTGAGGCAGCGTCTAGGGTCGCGGTCATGCCATCCGTGCGCAGCGCATTGGTTGACGCCCAGCGCCGCTTTGCCGATGCATCCCAAGGAGCGATCCTTGATGGCCGGGACATCGGTACAGTCGTGCTGCCCAATGCCGATGTGAAGCTCTACGTCACCGCAAGCCCCGAGATGCGCGCCCGCCGCCGCTATGAAGAGATCCGGGAACGGCAAGCCGACCTGCCAGATTATTATGAAATTCTGGCCGACATTACGCGCCGCGATGCCCGCGATATGGAACGCGAAGACAGCCCCCTGCGCCCCGCCAAAGACGCAACCTTGCTAGACACGTCGGAAATGACTATAGAGCAAGCGTTCTCAGCGGCCCTTGAGGCGATAGAGTTGGCGCGAAGATAGCGCATAGCTCCGAACCGAAGCCGAGCGAACGCTCAAAACACTGCCAAAATACTGCGGGCAGCTAGCGCCACCTTGGGTCCGGGCCTCAATCGTCCGTTGACCAGTTGCTTTGCAGTTTCACACAAACCCGGCGCACGCTTGCATGAGATGTGAGCATCTGGAGCACTTTCTACATATGGAAAATATCACCACCGAGGACTTTGCGAGCCTCCTGGAAGAATCTTTTGCCGTCCACGATGTTGCTGAAGGCACCGTGGTCAACGGCATTGTTACGGCCATCGAAAAAGACGTTGCCATTGTCGACGTCGGCCTGAAAGTCGAAGGCCGCGTGGCCCTCAAAGAGTTTGGCGCGTCCGGCAAAGACCTCAAAGCTGGCGACGAAGTGGAGGTTTACCTCGAGCGCGTGGAAAACGCGCTGGGCGAAGCTGTCCTCTCCCGTGACAAAGCCCGCCGCGAAGAGAGCTGGGTCAAGCTTGAGAAGAAGTTCACAGCCAACGAAAAAGTTGAAGGCCAGATCTTCAATCAGGTCAAAGGCGGCTTCACCGTCGACCTCGACGGTGCAACGGCCTTCCTGCCGCGCAGCCAGGTGGATGTGCGTCCGATCCGCGACGTCACCCCGCTGATGAACACGCCTCAGCCGTTCATGATCCTGAAAATGGACAAGCGCCGCGGCAATATTGTCGTTTCCCGCCGTGTCATCCTCGAAGAGAGCCGCGCCGAGCAGTTGCAGGAAATCGTGCAGAACCTGCAAGAAGGTCAGGTTACCGAAGGTGTGGTCAAAAACATCACCGATTATGATGCGTTCGTTGATCTGGGCGGCATTGATGGCCTCCTGCACGTCACCGACATTGCATGGCGCCGGGTGAATCACCCAACCGAAGTTCTGACCATCGGTCAGACGGTCAAGGTGCAGATCATCCGCGTCAACCAGGAAACCCAGCGCATCAGCCTTGGCATGAAGCAGCTGGAAAAAGATCCGTGGGACGAAATCGGCCAGCGTTTCCCGGAAGGTGCGAAAATCACCGGCCGCGTGACCAACATCACCGATTACGGCGCGTTCGTCGAGCTGGAGCCAGGCATAGAAGGCCTGATCCACGTGTCGGAAATGTCCTGGACCAAGAAGAACGTCCATCCGGGCAAAATCGTTTCCACTTCCCAGGAAGTCGACGTGGTTGTGCTGGAAGTCGATAGCTCCAAACGCCGTATCTCCCTTGGCCTCAAGCAGACCCTCGACAATCCATGGGATGCGTTCCTGGCCAACAGCCCCATCGGCTCCACCGTTGAAGGCGAGGTCAAGAACAAGACCGAGTTCGGACTGTTCATCGGTCTGGAAGGCGATGTGGACGGCATGGTGCACCTGTCGGACCTCGACTGGAACCAGCCCGGCGAGCAAGCCATCGAGAACTATGAGAAGGGCGACACCGTTCAAGCTCAGGTCCTCGACATCGACGTTGAGAAAGAACGTATCTCCCTCGGCATCAAGCAGCTTGGTCAGGACTCCATCGGCGATGCAGCCGCATCCGGCGACCTGCGCAAAGGCGCAATCGTCACCTGTGAAGTCACAGCCGTCACCGATGGTGGCCTGGAAGTGAAACTGGTCGATCACGAAGAGATCGAGAGCTTCATCAAGCGCTTTGACCTCGCCCGTGACCGCGACGAGCAGC
>JBCDIB010000084.1:0-8531 GCA_038749385.1 Pseudomonadota bacterium
GCGTGATCCATCCCTGCTTCAGTCTCCCACAATGTTTCAACTGGCGACACTTGTCGGCAACGAATTGCGCGAAGTGATTGCCGAACAGTCTTCGGCTGGTGGCGCCACCCAGATGGACCCCACATTCAGCGCTACAATGATCCTTGCGGGACAGATTGCCCCCGGCGTGCCCACCATTTTCATGATTTATCCTGAAGGCAATTTCGTCGAAATCTCCGAGGACACGCCGTTTTTTCAAATCGGCGAAACCAAATATGGACGCCCTATTCTGCTGCGGGCCTACGACGCCGAGATGAGCTTTGACGAGGCGATCCGCCTGCTGCTGATTTCCTTCGACAGCACAATCAAGGCTAACCTTTCCGTCGATCTGCCCATCGACTGGTGCCTTTACGAAAATGACAGTTACACCTTTGGCGCCACCGGTCGCGTCGAGCTGGGGGATAGCTACTTTGTCAGCTTGTCGGAGCAATGGGGTGATGCCTTGAAGGAGGCTGTCGCTTCCATGCCAGCGTTCACCCGCAATTCCAGGTAAGCGGTATCTCAATATGCTTGGTTTGAAACCTCACGCACTGCGTGGCGTTCACCAATCAAACGCAGGGTCTCCGCACGCTTTTGAATTGGCGGTGTAGCGAACTGAAAGAGCATCATGGGAATTATCGGCACCATCATAATTGGCTTCATCGCAGGCCTGATTGCGAAATGGCTGAAAGGCGGGCCGAATGCCCCCGAAGGCTTTATCCTGACCACACTGCTCGGCATCGCCGGGGCCTTCGTTTTCACATGGCTCGGCCAGCAATTGGGCTTTTACGACATGGGTGAAAGTGCAGGCTTCATCGGCTCGATCATCGGTGCAATTCTAGTGTTGATGGTATGGGGTTCGATCAGCAAGCGCGCCTGATATTCCCCAACCCTATCCTGATATTGCTTCTAAGCATGGGCTGCTAACACAATAGGCAGCCCGTTTGCTTGACACATTTATAGGCACAGCCATAGCCTTACCCCTTGCTTCATCTTGCGAAGGGGAACCCAATCATGGTCCGTACTACAAAAATTTCACGCCGCACCGTACTTGCCTCGGGCATGGCGCTGGGCACCGCCGCGATGCTTCCAAACGCGTTCGCGATGGAGAAAATCAAGGTTGCGGGCATTCACGGCTCTCCGGTGGAGAACGCATGGAACTCTGTCTTGCACAAAGCGCTCGAAGACGCTGCAGCCGAGGGCAAGATCGACTATGTGTTCTCCGAGGGTGTTGCCGGCACCGATTATCCCCGCGCCATGAGTGAATTTGCCGAGCAGGGCGTCAAGCTGGTGATCGGTGAGACATTCCCGGTGGAAAAGCAGGCACGCACTGTAGCGGCTGACTATCCCGATACCGCGTTTGTCATGGGCTCAAGCGGCAAGCCATCGGGTGACAATTTCGGTACGTTCGGTACCTGGAATTATGACGGCGCCTATCTGGCCGGCATGCTGGCGGGTAAGATGACCAAGTCCAACATTGTCGGCTCAGTTGGCGCCATCCCTATCCCGGAAATCAATCTCCTGATCAACGCGTTCGAGGCTGGCGTGAAGGCTGTGAACCCGGAGGCGACCCATCTGGTGAGCTTCATCGGCACGTTCTTCGATCCACCCAAGGCCCGCGAGGCGGGCTTGGCCCAAATTGATGCCGGTGCGGACATTTTGTTTGGCGAGCGTATCGGTACTGCGGACGCCGCCAAAGAGCGGGGCATACTGTCCATTGGCTCCCTTATCGACTACACGCCGCGCTATCCTGACACAGTGTTTGCGAACGCCATGTGGAACTTCCGGCCAATCCTCGATGCGGCCATTGCAGATGCGTCTGCCG
Source organism: Pseudomonadota bacterium (assembly GCA_038749385.1). GTDB lineage: Bacteria > Pseudomonadota > Alphaproteobacteria > Rhizobiales > Rhizobiaceae > JBCBXA01. Next base: position 1,844 of record JBCDIB010000084.1, read on the forward strand.
GCAATGCCACAGGCAAAGACTACACCGCCTTCGGCTTGATGAAAGAAGGCGGCAGCGACATCACTTACACGCCAGGAATTGCAGGCGCGGAAGCAGAAGCTGCGATGGAAGCCGTCCGGGCCGACATCAAATCTGGTGCCTTCGAGGTTCCCCAGGACTTTAGCGAGCCAAGCTAAGCCACAATGCAGCAAGACGCCCTTGCCCTCGCGGAGGCTATTTGCGGGGGTGAAGTTACCGCGCTGGAGGCTATGGACGCCTCCATCGCTGCTGCAGACTTGCAAGAAGACTTCGGCGCAACCTCATTTATTGACGCCGAACTTGGCCGCAGGGCTGCAACGGCATGGGACGCGCAACCAACTGATAGACTGCATGCAGTTTTCGGCGGCGTCCCGTCTCTTGTGAAGGATCTGGGTGGGCCGTTCAAAGACTGGCCGGTGCGAGCTGGCTCCCGCCTGTTTGAGGACAATCTCAATCGAAATGCGGACAGCGATCTTGCCCGGCACCTACGCGCCACCGGTCTTTGCATTTTCGGTATGACCAGTGTGCCCGAATTCGGTCTGTCCCTGGTGACAGAGCCTGCCATAGGCTCGCCATGCCGCAACCCCATCGCCCACCATCTTACTGCGGGCGGCTCTTCCGGGGGCGCTGCTGCTGCGGTTGCTCAAGGGATTGTCGCCATCGCCCATGCCACAGACGCCGGCGGTTCCATCCGCGTGCCGGCTGCCTGTTGCGGGTTGGTGGGGTTGAAGCCCAGCCGGGGCGCGGTTCCCGACGGACCAAAATTCGACAATCACTTGAACGGTTTGGCCGCAGAGCTGGCCGTGTGCCGGTCCGTGCGGGACGCTGATGCCGTCTTCCAAACCGTGGCGAACAACCTGGAGGCTAGAACGCGATCAGCCCAGGACCACCGAAACTTGCGCATCGGCGTTCTGACGGATACCGGCGCCGAAACACCCACCTGCGACGATCATCTGATGGCAACACAGCATGCGGCGGAGGCCCTGGCCAAGAGCAATGGCCGACTTACGGACATTGCGTGGTCTGAAATGGAGCCCCTTGCGCAGACCAGCGGGGATGTGTTCGCGGCAATCATCTGCGCCAATCTTGCGGCGTTCTTCAAATCGGCATCGCTGGACGCCTCCAAGGCCGAAACCATCACCCAGGCAGCCGTAGAGCGCGGCCTGTCCATGTCCGCCACCGAACTTGTGGCTATCGAGAGCTCCATGGTTCGCGTTTCCTACAGGCTGTGGCAGATGTTTGAGCATGTGGATTGCATCGTTGCTCCAATGCTGGCCTCGCCGCCCAAACCGATCGGTTCCATGCCGATGGACCATGGGAATATTGATGAGCATTTTGGCAAAATGACTGCTTTCTCCCCCACGGCGACTTTGGCAAATGTGTCTGGCTTTCCTTCTCTCACGCTTCCGTTTGGCGAAGATGCGGACCGCCTGCCGCTGCCGGTGCAATTGATTGCGCCAATGGGCGAGGAGCCGCTTTTGCTGTCTCTTGCCACCCATTTGGAGGCCGAAGAACGCTGGCAGCAACGGTTCCCGGTCGCCGGGTTGCCACAATGACGGAACTTGCCCTTGATATCGCCCATGTCAGCAAGCGGTTTGGTGACACGCTGGCCAATGATGACATTTCACTAACGCTGAACCGGGGGGAGATCGTTGCGCTGCTGGGGGAAAATGGCGCTGGCAAAACCACGCTCATGAACATTCTCTTCGGTCACTATGTGCCAGACGAGGGCAGCGTGAAGGTGATGGGCAGGGCCCTGCCGCCGGGCAAACCGCGGGCGGCCATCGCGGCGGGTGTAGGGATGGTGCATCAGCATTTCTCGCTGGCCCCGAACCTAACCGTGCTGGAAAACGTCATGACGGGTACCCAGAGCATCTGGTCCGTTTCATCAGACACAGGCGGGGCCCGCGACAAGCTGCTGGGCATTGCCGAAAGGTTTGGACTTGCGGTCGATCCGGATGCCCGTCTTGGAGACTTGTCTGTGGGCGAGCAACAACGCGTGGAGATCTTGAAAGCGTTGTTCAACGACGCACAGGTGTTGGTGCTCGATGAGCCGACTGCGGTGCTGACCAACATTGAAGCTGAACGCATGTTCGCAACGCTGCGAGACATGGCGCAGCAGGGCCTGTCGCTGATTTTCATTTCCCACAAGCTCGACGAAGTGATGGCGACAGCCGACCGCATCGTTGTGCTGCGCAATGGACAGGCTGTGGCCGAGCGCGCTGTGGGCGAGACCAATGCAGCGGAATTGGCGGAACTGATGGTGGGCCGGCAGGTGGCCCGTCCCGTCCGTGCACCCTCGACCCCCGGCGCACTGGCGCTCGAAGCGCGGGCCGTCACCCTTCGCCACGAGGGGGTGGAACGGCTAAAGGCCATCCATTTTCAGCTCCACGAAGGTGAGGTGCTTGGCATTATTGGCGTTTCGGGAAATGGCCAGGCGTCGCTTGCGCAATTGCTGGGTGGCACGGCTGCGCACGCTGAAGGGACGCTTTCCCTATTCGGCAACGAGATCACCGATTGGCATGTCGTGGACGCCATAGAAGCCGGTTTTGCCCGCATCCCTGAAGACCGAAACCATGAAGGCGTGGTGGGTGAAATGGCGATATGGGAGAATGCAATTCTCGAACGTCTGCCCGCATTCTCGCGCAAAGGCCTGGTGGATCGCAAGGCGGCGATCGCATTTGCCGACGAGATCATCGGCGCGTTTGATGTGCGCGGGGCGGCCGCCAACCGGCGCATCAGCATGTTGTCCGGCGGCAATATGCAGAAGATGATTCTGGGCCGAAATTTAATCGAGCCAAAGAGAGTTTTGCTGGCCTCGCAACCTGCGCGGGGTCTCGATGAAGGCGCGGTGGCGGCGGTGCATGAGCGCATTCTAGAAGCGCGGGCACAGGGCACGGCTGTGCTGTTGATTTCTGAAGATCTGGATGAAGTCATGGCTCTGTCCGACCGCATTCAGGCCATTGTCGGCGGGCGGCTGTCACCGTCCGTATCTGCCGACGATGTTGATGCCCGCATGCTGGGTTTGATGATGGCTGGCGAGTGGCCTGCAACCGGCAACGCAGAGGCAAGCCATGCGGTTTGAACGACGCGAACAGCGCTCAACGCTCATGGTTTTTGCGCCGCCATTGCTGGCCGTGGGGGTGTCGCTGATGCTGTCCGGCGTTCTGATAGCGTTGGCCGGTGCCCCGATACTGGAAGCCTTTGGCGCCTTGCTCAATGGCGCGTTTGGCTCACGGCTGGCGATCACTGAAACGCTTACGCGCACCGCGCCCCTCATTCTCACCGGGCTGGCCGCCGCCACCGCTTTCCGCGCGAAACTGTGGAACATCGGCGCAGAAGGGCAGCTTTATCTGGGGGCCATAGTGGTGGCTGCCGTCAGTTCCCAAGTGCTAGGTGGTCTGCCGGGCTATGTGCAAATTCCGTTGCTTCTGGTGGCGGGTTCGGTGGCCGGAATGGTGCTCTTGCTGGTACCGCTTTGGATGCGGCTGCGTTTTTCCGTCGATGAGGTGGTGACAACGCTGTTGCTGAACTTCGTTGCGATCCTCTTCGTTTCCATGCTCATCGACACGGTCCTGAAGGATCCACTGGCTTTCGGGTGGCCACAATCCGTGCCGGTGGCGGATGAAGCCATGCTGCCGCGCATCGTGTCGCGCTCACGCCTGCATGTTGGCCTGCTGATCGGCATCTTGTTGGCGCTGGTGATTTACTTCATCCAATCGCGCACCGTGTTCGGCATTCAGTCCCGGGCGGCCGGGTTCAACGCATCTGCCGCCAAATTCGCTGGCGTTCCGCTCAAGAAAACACTGGTTCTGGTGGCCATGATCTCCGGGGGCGCTGCGGGCCTGGCAGGGGCCATCGAAGTGATGGGCGTGCAGGGTTACGTCACGACGGAACTGTCCCCCAGCTTCGGCTATTCGGGGATCGTGGTGGCCATGCTCGCCAATCTAAACCCCATCGGCGTCATCTTCTCGGCCCTGTTCATCGCCGCCATGTTCGTGGGCGCGGACGGTATGAGCCGTGCTATGGGTATCCCCACTTACATTGCGGATGTCACGGTGGCGCTGTCGCTCCTATCCATGCTGGTGGCGGTGTTTTTCACGCAATATCGGGTGCGCAAGTGAGCGGGACATGAACGAAATAGCCGACATCCTGGCTTCAGCTGGCCTGTGGTCCGCCGTGCTTCGTATCGCAACGCCGCTGATCTTTGGCACGCTGGGGGCATTGCTGTGCGAGCGGGCGGGTGTCCTTAACCTGGGCATTGAAGGGATCATGACTTTCGGTGCGATGGTGGGCTGGCTGGCGGTTTACAATGGAGCGGACCTTTGGACTGGAGTTCTGGTGGCGGCGCTCTGCGGCGGCGCATTTGGCGCGCTGCATGCGGGCCTCACGGTCACGTTGGGTCTGTCGCAGCACGTGTCGGGGCTGGGGGTGACGCTCTTTTCGGCCAGCTTCAGCTACTACATCTTCAGACTGCTGGTTCCGGTGTCCGGCACGCCGCCGACCGTTGAGCCTTTCCAGCCGATCGCCATACCCGGCCTCAGCGATTTGCCGTTTGTCGGTCCAGCGCTTTTCACCCAAACCACCCCAACCTATCTGGCCATCGTGCTGGTAATTGTGCTCGGCTATTTGGTGTTCAAAACCCCAATGGGTCTCGCCATCCGTATGACCGGCGAGAACCCCCATGCGGCTGAGGCCCAGGGCGTGAACCCCATTGTAATACGATATGGTTGCGTGATCTTCGGCAGCGCGCTTATGGCCATTGGCGGTTCGTTTCTCACTCTGTCAGCGTTCAACAGTTTCTTTCCCACCATGGTGCAAGGGCGCGGCTGGATTTGTATTGCGCTGGTGGTGTTCGCCATGTGGCGGCCCTCCCGCGCGCTGCTCGGAGCGCTGCTGTTCGCGTTCTTCGATGCTTTCCAGTTCCGTCTGCAAACGGTGCTTAGTGGTGTGGTGCCTTATCAGGTGTTCCTGATGATCCCCTATATTCTATCCATCGCGGCTCTGGCCTTTATGGCGCGGCGGGCGCGTGTGCCCCAGGCTTTGATGCAGCCCTTCCGGCGCGGTGAACGCTGATTTTTGAGATTGGAAGTGTCCATGTTTGATCTTGTTATCCGCAATGCAAACCTTGCCATCGACGCCCCGGCTGCCCAGCGAACCGGCTTCGACATAGGCGTGTCCAGCGGCAAGATCACCGCCATCGAGAAAGCCCTGAAGGGCGAAGCCGGCAAGGAAATCGACGCTACGAATCGGCTGGTAAGCCCGGCCTTCTGCGATGCGCATTTCCATCTGGACGCGACGCTGTCCCTGGGCAAACCGCGCATGAATATGTCGGGCACATTGCTGGAAGGTATCGCGCTATGGGGTGAGTTGCGTCCGATTGTAACGAAGGAAGAACTGGTGGAGCGGGCGCTACGCTATTGCGATCTGGCCGTCAGCCAGGGCCTGCTGCACATACGCAGCCATGTCGACACCTCGGACCCGCGCCTTGTCACGGCCGAAGCCATGCTTGAGGTGCGGGATCTGGTGGTGCCCTACATTGATCTGCAATTGGTCGCCTTTCCGCAGGATGGCTATTACCGCGCGCCGGACGGCGTGAAGGCGCTGGACCGGGCGCTGGATATGGGCATTGAGATCGTGGGGGGAATCCCGCATTTCGAGCGCACCATGGATGAAGGCCGCCGCTCGGTGGAGGCGCTTTGTCGTATAGCTGCGGACCGCGGCCTGATGGTGGACATGCATTGTGATGAAACCGATGACCCCATGTCACGGCACATAGAAACGCTTAGCGCTGAAACCATCCGTCACGGGCTCGAAGGCCGGGTCACTGGTTCACACCTGACATCCATGCATTCAATGGACAATTATTACGTGTCCAAGCTCATCCCGCTGATGGCGGAAGCGCAGATGAATGCCACGGCCAATCCCCTCATCAATATCATGCTGCAGGGTCGCCATGACACTTTCCCAAAACGCCGGGGCCTGACGCGGGTGCGGGAGTTGATGGAGGCTGGCGTCAACGTTGCCTTCGGGCAGGATTGTACGATGGACCCGTGGTATTCCATGGGGTCTGCCGACATGCTGGAGGTCGCTCATATGGGGGTGCACGTCTCCCAAATGGGCGGTATTGAAGAAAAGCAGCGTATCTTTGAGACAATCACCAGCAGCCCCGCCAAAACCATGGGGCTGGAAAATTATGGGCTGAAAGTTGGCTGCAAGGCTGATCTAGTGGTGCTGCAGGCGGCGGATGTGGTGGAAGCCATACGCCTCAAACCCACGCGCCTGTTCGTGTTGCGCGGTGGCAAAGTCATCAGCGAAACGCCTGCGCGCGTGGCGTCACTCTCGCTGACAGATAGGCCGCATTCCATTGATATGGGTCGGGACTATGTGCCTCGAACCTAAGATTTCGGCACTTACAGCTCTGTTTGCTTTGGCTCCGTTAATTCAAAGCCTGTGAACTTGGCTTCGAACCCTTCCCGCTCTGGTGAGCACAGATATGGGCCGATGGAGACGGTTAGGCTGGCGGAGCCCGGACGCGGAAGAAGACGCGTCATGCGCCAGGTTTTTTCTTTCGCTTCTTCCCGTAGCCCCTCGTCCAGCCCCTCATCCAGCCATTGGCACATGATTGTGTCTTTGAACACATTCATGCGCAGGCTCAGTGGTCCTTCAA
>JBCDIB010000085.1:0-8501 GCA_038749385.1 Pseudomonadota bacterium
CAAAATTATGATGGGCGCAAACAAGTACACCTGCCGCACCATCACGCGGAATTTGGGCAACTCGTCAGCGCGCATACCACGCATACCCAATTTGGCCGCCTCAAAGTCCACCATGAAATAGACCGAGACGAAGTAGAGCACGGCTGGAATAATCGCTGCGATTGCGATGTCCGTGTAGGCAATGCCGGTAATCTCGGCCATGATGAAGGCCCCCGCCCCCATGATCGGTGGCATGATCTGCCCACCGGTGGACGCAGCGGCCTCGACGGCGCCCGCTGTTTTGCGATGATAGCCGACCTTTTTCATGAGGGGGATAGTTAGGGAACCTGTGGCCACCACATTGCCTGCGCTGGTGCCGTTAATCATGCCCATCAGGCCGGACGCGAAGATGGACACTTTGGCCGGGCCACCCCGCGCGCGACCTGCAGCAGCGAAGGCAAAATTGACAAAATAATCGCCAACCTTTGAGGCCTGCAGAAAGGCGGCGAAGATAATGAACAGAATTATGTAAGTCGACGACACCGCTGTGGTCGGCCCCAAAATACCGGCATCCGTATAGACTTGGCTGAAAAAGCGCGTCCACGAAATGTCCGGCGAATTGAGGAAGCCCGGCAAAAGATCACCGGTGAAAACATAGATCAGAAATACGCCCGCAATGATGACCAGAGCGAGACCTGCCACTCTTCGCGTCAGTTCCATGATCAGCGCGACGCCCGCCACCGCCGCCAACGATATGCCGATGGGCGCAAAGGGTGTGCCTGTGCTGTTGCGCATGAGCGTGCCGTAGATCGTCACCAGGTAAATGGCGACGGCAACGGCACAAAGCGCCAGCACGAAATCTGGAGAGCTAAACGAGGTGCGATGGCGGCGGTTGAGCCAGCCAAGCACAATGCCGCCGGTTGTGGCCACGAGAAGCGGTACACCAAACCAATAGATTTCCGGATTGCGAAATTCCGGCGAGATACCATTCCACATTTCGCCGCCAGAGATGCGGGCACCAAAATGAAGCGCAGCACCGCAGGCAATCGCTGCCGGAATGACGAGCAGCAGCGATACTTTGTCGACCCAGCTCGTTTCACGCTCGTCCAGGGTTGGGAACCCGCGATGTGCGCCGAACAGAAGGAAACCCAAGATGAGCGCCCCAGCCACGTGAACGATCCGGAAATTCCATGTCTCCAGCGGGAAAGTAGGCAGCAAAGGGATGGTGATGCCAGTCCATTCGGAAATCGAAAGACCGTTGAGGGCTGCCATGTGAAATGCGGCGTACAAGCCCGCCGCAATGGCAATCAGCTTGAAACGCCAGCCGGTGAAGGTACGGCGGTTAGCTTCCAGCGCTTCTTCGTCGACACCTTCGGCCAACACAGGGTTGGTGCTGTCCAGTTCATTGGTTTCAATGTTGCTCATAATGCCCCCCGGTTGCGGTTCGACCGCCGCATCATCTGAATCCAAATTGGTCTGTAATTGATAACTAGCACAATAAAAAAGCCCGGCGCAGTACGCGCCGGGCCGGTTTTACACCGTTAGATCAGCGTGCCTTATCCGCCATAGATCATGTCGTCGGCAATGTCCGCGCCGGCGTTTTCCTTGAACCATTTGGCAGCACCGGGGTGCCACATCAGAACGCCGTTCTTATCCCAGTTCTCAGGCACTGTGGAACGGGCTGCTTTGTGGATGTTGAGCATGCGCTCATTGTCGCTCATCACGACATCAACCACAGCTTCAACAAAGCTCTCCGGCAGATCGCAATTTGCGATCGAGAAGTTCCACATGGAAACCGAACGTGCGTCCGCTTCCAGCGTGGTGTAAGTGTCGGCGGCGATTTCGAAATTGCTCACCGGGAACGCTTCCTGGATCTTGGCCTGCTCTTCCTCCGTGAACTCGATGATGTTGACTTCAGTTTGCACTTCCAACTGGCTGACAGCGGGCACCGGCACACCAGCGGCAAAAGCGATCACGTCCAAAAGGCCATCCTGGAGCTGACCACCCAGATCGGTCCAGCCGCCGTTGCGACGCTCAAAATCAACGCCAAGCGTTTCCATCATGCGGGGAAAGTAGGTGTCAGATGTGGAGCCTGCGGGGCCGAATCCGATTTTCGCGCCGGCAGGAATGTCGGCGATGGACGTGATGCCCGAAGACGACAATGCGGTGACGGAAAACGGCGTCTGATACATTGGGAACATGGCACAAGCCTTGTCCATTTGCAGGCCGGGTGCGATTGGGTTCGTGCCAGCAAGACTTTCGGCAGCCGGGCCCATTGTGGTCATGCCAAACTGCGCGTCGCCAGTGTGCACAAGTGCCATGTTCTGCATTGGTCCACCTGTGACTTCGCCACCGCCCGACAGGCCCAGCTCCTCAGCAACCAGGTTTGCCCAACCGGAACCGTAAGCGAAATAAGTGCCACCTTGGCTGGCAGTGCCAACGGTGAAGCTTTCGGGCCAGCCGGTTTTGTCCAAATGGCCGGCGGCCATGGCCGACGATGTCAGGGCTGTGGCCGCAACCAGTGAGATAAGAAGTTTCTTCATTCATTCCTCCCGAGGATTATAGGCAGCGTGGGGTACGCCATTTCAAATGGAAACGGCGCACTCCGCTGATTGGCTAAGTTATAGAGGGCTAATTTGCTTTTGGAAGCTAGTGGCCCGGCAATATCAAGCGGCCAGACGGGCGCGCTCGGCGGCAAGTAGCTGCTTTTCACCATCGGTGGCCAGCTCTGCTTCCCAAGCCTCGAGTAATGGCTCAAGCCGCGCATTCCAGAGTGGTGGCACCAAGCTCATAAGCATCATCACTTTGTAGCCATGGGGCATAGTGGGCGCACCATCCAGACTGTGCAGCTCCCAAAAGGGTTTGGATGCGTTGGCGTGGTGGTGGCTGTGGCGCGGCAGATTGAACAGCAATGTGTTTGAGACCAATCGGTCGCAGTTCCAGGAATGGCGCGGCTCGACCCGAGTGCCAACCTCGCGCACAAGACCGTAGTGCTCAACGTAATTGACGATCTCAAGGTACATTTTGCCTTGAAAACCCAACAGAACAAACGCGAGCAAACCTGGCCAACCGACCAACGCCAGATGCAACGCAATCAGCGCGAGCGACATGAACTGGCCACGAATTGCTTTGTTGTGGCGACTGATAATTGGCAGCTTTTTGCGCTCAAGGCGCCCGCGCTCAAGGGCAAAAGCGCTGATGAATTGACCAATTGTCGAGCGAACGGCAAAGGCCAGCACATACTCCCCGCGCCGCGCGGTCGCTGGGTCACGCGGCGTGGCAACGTAGCGGTGGTGGCCATAGATATGCTCAATGGCGAATGTCGTATCGAAGGTGAACGCCAGCAGCCAGCGGCCGATGGTGTAGAGCGTCTTGTTGGCGCGGTGAATTAATTCATGGGCCACATTGACGGCGGAAGCCCCCACAAGAATACCAACCCCCGCGACCGCTGCGACCAGTTCAGGCCAACCGGTGGCAGCACGGTTGGCTGCAAAGTCGACGCCCAACGGCAATAGCACCGCATCAAGCCAAGCGATGAATGCGGTGTCGCCGCCGGCCAAGGCTGCGGTGAGGACCGTAAGCATGAGCGTTAGGGGCAGGCACGAGATCAGCCAGAAGTTCATAAACGCTGCGTTCAGGCCATGGTCGGCGTCAATATTGCCAAGGGATTCATCTATCCAAGTTGCAAAAGACAAGATGATGACCGGCACGAGCCAAAGCCAAGCGCCACCGAGGGTCAGAAGCACGGCGGTGACGATCAAGATAAGCGGCAACAGGCCGTACTTTAGCTGATGCAAAGCGTTGAGCACTGCGCCCGTACGCTCAGGTCCACCGCCTGAAAGTTCCGTATCCACCGCCATCTTCGGCCCTCCTAACCACAGGATGCAAAATTAGATACCAAACGGTATCAGATTTCGCGCCATGCCGCAATCACCAATGCAGCAGCGCTCAATCAGCTCGCCGATCCCGCCGCTGCGGCTGCCCTGCCTTCTGACCCGCCTCCTAATAAGGCACCAAACATCGAGCGTGTTTCATGACCCGGTCTTGGGTTTCGAGGCACCATGAGCGACAGGCACAGCGAGACGAAGGCCATAACGCTGCCCGACAAAAACACCGCCGCAGGGGAGTAAAGCCACAAAAGGCCGAAGAAAAACGGCATGGTCACTGCGGCAATATGGTTGATGGTAAACGCCGTGGCGGCGGTGGGCGCCATATCTGCCGGATCAGCGATCTTTTGAAAATAGGTTTTCTGGGCAATCGCCATGGCAAAAAAGGCATGGTCGAGCACGTAAAGCGCCGCGCCTGCCGCCACCCACACGGAGAGTGTGCCACGAAGTGGATCCGCCCCGAACCATTCCGGCGCGGCCGCAAAACCGTAACCGGTGAAGACCACCATCAGCCCCACATATTCGACTATCAACGCCCTTCGCTCACCCACTGCGGTGATAAAGCGGCCAATAAGTGGGGCCAGAAGCATGGAAACAATGCCGTTCACAAGAAAGAGACCGGCGATGGTCTCCAGCGTAACGCCATAGCGCTCGATAAGCAGCAAAGCGGCAAACACGATGAATATCTGACGCCGCGCACCGCCCATGAAAACCAGCGCGTAATACAGCCAATAGCGTTTGCGCAGCACAATGCGCTTATTCTGCGCCACGGGCTGCTCAAACATCGGAAACGTGCGCATGGCCCACAACACCACCAGCAGACCAAACCCGCCAATAATGGCAAACAAGAATGCAAACCCAAGATCCAGCGCCCACCCAAGCGCCAGAACCATGGCGAAAGCACTCAGCTGCGCCATCGCCCCATACGATATGATGCGGCCCATAAGTGTCGGCGCGATGGATTTGGGCAACCACTGCAGCGCTAGCGATTGCTGGCAGGCCTCGTAATAGTGAAAACCGATGCTCATGATCGTGGTGGTCACGAGGAAACCGGTGAAGCTGGGCAGCACGCCTGTGATGAGTGTGCCGAACGCCAGCAGCACCAGCGAGACCAGCGCCAGCCGCTGCTCGCGGATGAACAGGATCAGGAAAATGACCAGGAAAGACAGAAACCCGGGTATCTCCCGCACGGCTTCCTGTATTCCAACCTCCAGGCCGGTGAACTCCAGCACATCCACCGCGAAGTTCTTTGACAGCACATTCCAGCCGCCAAAAATGAACTGCATGGACGCAGCCATGACGACCAGAAGCCAAAATGGGTTCCGTGCAAATCGGGCGTAACCCGGTGCACTGGCATCCGCCCTCAGGTTGGCGGCGTCGACCATATCAGGTGTTGAACTTGAACAGCATTACGTCGCCATCCTTGACCAGATATTCCTTACCTTCGTCGCGCGCCTTGCCGGCTTCCTTGGCAGCGGCCTCGCCCTTCAACTCGGTAAAATCATCATAGCCGATGGTTTGCGCGCGGATGAAGCCCCGTTCGAAATCGGTGTGGATGACCCCCGCCGCCTGGGGCGCTTTCGCTCCACCCCGGACAGTCCAGGCACGCGCTTCCTTGGGGCCAACCGTAAAGAAGGTGATGAGGTTCAAAAGCTCGTAGCCCGCGCGGATAAGGCGGTCGAGACCGCTCTCTTCAAGACCCAATGTTTCCATAAACTCAGCCTGCTCTTCGGCGGGCAGTTGCGCAATCTCGGATTCGATGGCGGCGGAGACGACCACAGCGCCTGCACCCTGTTGCTCGGCCATGGCAAACACGGCCTGTGAGAAGCTATTGCCATCAACAACGACGTCTTCTTCCACATTGCACACATAAAGGATCGGCTTTTGGGTTAGCAGTTGCAGCCCCTTGAGCAGCTTGGCCTCCTCGGCGTCAGCCACCTCAGTCAATCGCGCGGGCTTGCCATCCTGCAGCAACGCCAGTGCCCGCTCCATGATGGGCAGCACGGTGGCTGCATCCTTGTCTTTTGAAGCCGCTTTCTTGCGCGTGTTGATAACGCGCTTTTCCAGGCTTTCGAGGTCCGCGAGCATCAATTCGGTTTCGATAATGTCCGCATCGGCCACCGGGTCCACGCGACCTTCCACGTGGGTGATGTCGCCATCTTCAAAGCACCGCAGCACCTGAACGATGGCGTCGACTTCGCGGATGTTGGCCAGGAACTGATTGCCCAGCCCTTCGCCCTTGGACGCGCCCTTAACCAGTCCGGCAATGTCCATGAACGAAATACGCGTTGGCACGATATTGGCGGATTTGCCGATCTCGGCAATGGCATCAAGGCGCGGGTCCGGCACCGCAACTTCCCCGGTGTTCGGTTCGATGGTGCAAAAAGGATAGTTGGCGGCCTGCGCAGCTGCCGTTTTGGTGAGTGCATTGAAGAGGGTCGACTTGCCGACATTTGGCAGGCCGACAATGCCGCAGGTGAAACCCATGGAGATATGTCCGTCTGTTCGCTGTTGCGTCCGGCCTATCCGTGGCAGGACCGCAAATCAAGTTTAGCCAGCCTTCGAGCTCTTCTCGGCAAGGAAATTACCAATGCGCTCGATGGCCTTTGCAATGTTGTCTTCCGAGTTCGCATAGCTGAGGCGCAGATATCCCTCGCCCAGCACACCAAAGTCCGGTCCGCCAATGGCTGCCACTCCGGTTTCTTCCAACAATGCACTGGCGAGCGGTTTGGCTTGCCACCCAGTACCAGTGATGTTCGGGAATGCGTAGAAAGCGCCTTTTGGCACCGCGCATGTAACGCCATCGATGGCGGACATGGCGTCCACAGTCAGTTTTCGGCGGGCGTCGAACGCTTTCATCATGGCGTCCACCGCGTCCTGCGGGCCGTCTATGGCAGCGATGCCTGCAAATTGGCTTGGCGTGTTGACGCATGACCAGGCGTTGACAGCCAGCTTGCGCACCGGCTCCACCAGCGCGTCGGGCCAAATGCCCCAACCCATGCGCCAACCGGTCATGGCCCAGGTTTTGGACCAACCATTGAGCACGATCAGCCGGTCCCGAAGAGATGGATAAGAGAGCAGCGACGTATGCCCCTCACCATCATAGGTCATGACGTCATAGATTTCGTCGGACATAACTGCCAGGTCCGGATGGTTCTCCAACCCGGCCACAAGCGCATCGAATTCCGCTTTAGGCGTCACGCCGCCCGTGGGGTTCGCGGGAGAATTGACGATCATTAGCCGGGTGCGCTCGGTAATCAGCCCAAGCGTTTCGTCGGCAGAAAACCCGAAACCGTTTTCTTCGCGGATGGGAATGGGGACTGGTGTGGCACCGGTGAACTCAATCATTGAGCGATAAATCGGAAAGCCGGGGTCGGGATACATGATCTCCACCCCCGGCGCGCCAAACAGCATGATGGCGGCAAACATGGTCACTTTGCCGCCCGGCACCACGATCACATTTTCAGGCGAGACTTCCGCACCTGTGGTGGTGAGTGTGCGGCGCACCACGGCCTCACGGGTTTGCAGCAGGCCCGTAGCAGGCGTGTATCCATGGGCACCGTCGCGCAACGCCTTGATAGCTGCTTCGACGATGTGGTCAGGGGTCGGGAAATCCGGTTGACCAATGCCAAGATTGATCACATCCATGCCGCCAGCAGCAAGCGTCTGCGCCCGGGCCAACACGGCAAAAGCATTCTCTTCGCCAATACGCGAAAACGCACTCACAACATGATCTGAAATAGCCAATGCACCCAACCTCTTGCTCGCCCGCCTTATGGCTTGGGCAAAAGGTTTACTGGGACGGTGCCACCAATTGCAAATCGGAAGTTGGTGGCCAGTTGGCCTCCCATAGTCCGGCGCCAGCTTCGCTAAACGACACCAAGGGTTCCCCACTGGGGCCGACCATAACGATGTCGCCACCGGCCATCATTTGCCAGCCCTGGGCCTGGGCAATTTCCGGCATGGCAACGCGGCAGGTTTGAGAAAGCTGAAGTCTGGCCAGACGCGGCGAAGGCGACGATGCAAGCGCACAGCCTGTGCCACTGGGCCGCCCGATCTGCCAGACAGGCAGACTTATGCGGGTGGTGGTCACCACGGCCTGTGGTGCCCGTCCGGCGCCCGAATATTCCGCTGCGGCATAGAGCGCAACGGCCGGAAGAGCCACTGCAGCCGCAACTACCGCATATGTCGTATACGTCATGAAGTGCCCCTTCTTACATGACAGTTTCGCACCGACTTACTATTTCCCGTTGCCTCTTACCGAAACCTTAAATTGAGGCTGCGGCATGGTGCAATTCACGTTGTAACAGTAACGCAAACGCCGGCGTTCGACGCTCCTACAAATGCTCGCAACATGTCGAGCGCACAACAAGCTTTGGCTCAATCAGCCGCTCCTGACGGTCGCCTGGCCCGCTTATAATGCGCTGCAACAGAGTTTGCGCCGCCAGTCCGCCCACCTTGTCCTGCCCATTATCTACGGTGGAGAGTGCTGGATAGGTTATCCGCGCCTCCTCAAGATTGTCGTAGCCAATCACGGAAACGTCTTTGCCGGGTGTCAGCCCGAAGTGCTGCAAACAAGCCAGAATACCAAATGCGGCAATGTCGTTGAAACCGGCGATTGCGTCTGGCCGCGCA
>JBCDIB010000086.1:0-8455 GCA_038749385.1 Pseudomonadota bacterium
CGCAATCTATGCTTCGCCGCTTAAATGGGTGGTCATGCTTGCGCCGCTGGGCTTCGTCTTCATGTTTGGTTCCATGGTGAACCGCGTGTCGGTCTCCACCGGCCAGTTCATGCTCTACGCTTTCGGCGCGCTGATGGGCCTGTCGCTGTCGTCGGTCTTCCTCGTCTTTACGGGCGAGTCGATCACGCAGACATTCTTCGTCACAGCAGCAGCCTTCGCTGGCCTTAGCCTCTATGGCTACACCACCAAGCGTGACCTGTCGGCTTTTGGCACCTTCCTGGTGATGGGCCTAATCGGTCTGATCATCGCGTCGCTGGTGAACATCTTCCTGCAGTCCAGTGGACTCCAGTTCATCATCTCCGTGGCAGGCGTACTGATCTTTGCGGGTCTGACCGCATGGGACACACAGCGCATCAAGGCGATTTACGACCAAGTTGCGCATGATGAGACACTTATGGGCCGCACCGCCATCATGGGCGCATTGAGCCTGTACTTGAACTTCATCAACCTGTTCATGTTCCTGCTGCAATTCATGGGCAACCGTGAATAGCCCAAACCACGGGTAGCGCAGCCCAAATGATTAGCGAAAAAGGCGGCTTCGGCCGCCTTTTTTGTGTCTATAAACGGGTGGTCTTTGCTTGCGGCGAAGGCATGAAGGCGGCAAACAGCGCCCATGGATTTTCACCTTCGCCGCGCCCAAGACACCGATATCCCAGCCATTCACGCCATTTATGATGATGCAGTGCGCAATGGCACCGGGTCCTTTGACACGGAGGGCCCAACGCTTGCCGCCATGGCTGAGCGGGTCCAATCGCTCCAAGCCAACGGATATCCCATCGTCGTGGCAGTAGAGGACGGGTTGACTGACGAAGATGATGATCAAGATGGGCTCGTCATCGGTTTTGCTTATGCCGGTCCGCACAAGCCGCGTAACGGCTACCGTTTCACCGTGGAAAGCTCCATTTACCTCGCCCCCCGCGCCCGCAACCGCGGTGTGGGAACGGCCTTGCTGCAAGGCATAATCGCTGCCAGCGAGAGAGCAGGATTTCGACAAATGGTGGCGGTCATCGGGGACAGCGCCAATGTCGGCTCAATCCTGGTGCACGCCAAATGTGGGTTTGAAGAAGTTGGCGTGTTCAAGAATGTCGGCTTCAAGTTCGGTCGCTGGCTGGACGTTGTGTTCATGCAACGGCGTTTGGGCGACGGAGGCAACACGCCCCCAACCGAAAGAACCTAAAGCGACACCACTTTGCTCTTGCGCTCCAGCACACGCAGTACCTGACGCAAATCCTGACCGCGCTTGAGCACCGTACCTGCCGCTGAAATGACGCTGTAAGCCCCCTGACGGCGCGCCAGTCTGGGGTTCTTTTCAATACGATAGATTGGCATTTCGGCGGTACGGCGGAAGACCGAAAACACTGCCCGGTCTTTGAGCATATCGATGGCATAGTCCCGCCATTCACCCTTTGCCACGCGGCGGCCATAAACACCGAGCATTAAATCGAGCTCTGCTCGATCAAACTTCACGTAATCAAACTTTGAAGACCGGTTTTCAGACGCAGTAGCAGTCGAGGACACGATGTAAACGCGCTCACTGTCGGCGTTGGATTGTGCGTTGCGCGGCTCGAAGGGCAATACGCTGCCACCATTTTGCAATGCGTTCTCGGTCATGTCGGGACCATCGGACATGTTGCCTCCATCGTTGACGAAAGCATTGCCCAGCACGACCGGACGCACAAGCTGAAACCGCAATTTCAAAAGGCGAGTTGGCGGGTCAGATATCAGCTATCTGAATATTGCTCTTCCAAAAACTATCCCAAGTTGGCCACATTGCAGTCAAATTTGCGTCATGTGCCAGACACAAACCCATGATTAGACTTCAAGGGCAAGGCCATAGAGCGCTGCTGGGAATGCCCCCCAACCCCTCCCCACCGGCGCCGCTTTGCAGGTTCTTTCCCCGGAACCGACTCCTTAGGCCGACCCTCAGGGTCGGCCTTTTTCGTTTCCAGGCTTGCTTTGCAGCGAACCGCTGATAGCGCGTTAGGCGGCGACCCGTTGGTCGGCTTCGGCAACTTCGGCGCCCTTGTTGACAAGCAGATCAACAATGTCGCCAAGCTTCTGCATGCCTACGATCTCCGGGATCGAAAACTGCACGCCAAAGCGGCTTTCGATGGCCAGCACCAATTCAATGTGGCGAAGAGAATCCCAGCGAGGCGTGTTTTGCGCGTTGGAATCCATGTTGATGGTGGATGCGTCGACCTTCAGGACGTTCGCAACTGTTTCGATGACTTTCATAAGGCTACTCCCTACCCGTTCCCTACAAACAAGATGGCAGAGAGGGGTTTGAGAAGCTTTACGATTGCAGCCAGCGCCCCGATCTTTGAGATTCAGGCTTGATGGAATGCTAACCCGCGCGCTTAATTTTTTGTGTTCGCTCAGGCTTCCGCTGCGTCGTCGCCCTCTTCGGTGGGCGCAACGATCTCGGACAGATTAGAGAAAAACTGACCGGCCAGTTTCTTGGCAGTGGAGTCGATTAGCCGGCTGCCCAACTGGGCGAGCTTGCCGCCCACATCCGCCTTCACATCGTAATGCAGCATCGTGCCCTCTGGCAACTCTTCGAGGCGGACATCGGCATGGCCGCTTGCAAAGCCCGCAACACCGCCCTTGCCAGAACCGGAGATGCGGTAGCTTTCTGGTGGGTTGAGCTCGCTTAATTCAACTTCGCCATTGAAGGTGGCTTTTACCGGGCCGATCTTGACCTTCACCTTGGCCGTCAATTCGGTGGGCGTTTCCATCTCCAGCTCTTCGCAACCAGGGATGGCTTGTTTCAGAATGTCGGGGTCGTTGAGCGCTCCCCAAACCACATCGCGCGGTGCAGCAATCAATTCCGAATTGTTCATCTCCATAGCGCTTCTCCCAACCTTGCTATCTCACTGGTTATCGGGGAGCACCCGCAAGGTGCGCCACAACATTCTCGATCATACGCATACCTGCATCGCCGCCAAGCGACATAATGGATTCGGGGTGAAACTGAACCGCTGCAATAGGCTCATTTACGTGCTCAATGCCCATGATGACGCCATCTTCGGTGCGTGCAGTGACGCGCAGTCCGTTTGGCAGGGTCTGAGGGTCGGCGTGGAGCGAGTGGTATCGACCCACAGTGACCTTGTGGTCCTCATCACCCAAACCGGAAAACACGATGCCGCCATCTTCGGCCACCTGAATGCGCGACGGTTTGCCATGCATGGGCACATCGAGCTGCTGCAAATCACCTCCCATGCCCTCGGCAATCGCCTGCAATCCAAGGCACACCCCAAACAGGGGAACACCCTCACTGCGTACGCGCTCAATCGTCGTGGCGCATCCAAAGTCTGATGGCGAACCGGGACCGGGGGACATAACCACCAGGTCCGGCTTCATATCGGACAGCAGGGTTTCAGGCATCGGGGAGCGGACCGTGCGCACCTCGGCACCCGTTCGGCGGAAATAGTTGGCGAGTGTGTGCACAAAGCTGTCTTCATGATCGACGATCAGAATCCGCTTGCCGGTGCCAACCTCCGCCGCCTGCCGCACAGCGCTCTCGACGTTGGGTTTGCCGCTCTCGCGGATGGCTGTAATGAGTGCGGAAGCCTTGAGTTCGGTTTCGGCCTCTTCATCTTCCGGAATGCTGTCATGCAGCAGCGTGGCCCCCGCCCGGACTTCGGCAATGCCGTCTTTTATGCGGATCGTGCGCAGGGTCAGGCCGGTGTTCATATTGCCGTCAAAGCCGACCATTCCCACCGCGCCGCCATACCAAACACGCGGGCTCTTCTCGTTGCTCTCGATGAAACGCATGGCCCAAAGCTTCGGTGCGCCGGTCACAGTCACGGCCCAAGTGTGGGTGAGGAAGCCGTCAAAGGCGTCCATGCCGTCCCGCAGACGCCCCTCAATGTGATCCACCGTATGGATGAGGCGCGAATACATCTCAATCTGGCGACGACCAATGACCCGTACAGAACCCGATTCGCACACGCGGCTCTTGTCGTTCCGGTCCACGTCGGAACACATGGTCAACTCGCTCTCATCCTTCTTGGAATTGAGCAGCTTGAGGATCTGCTCACTGTCCTCAATGGCGTCCTTGCCCCGGCGGATGGTGCCGGAAATCGGGCAGGTTTCGATGCGGCGTCCGTCGACACGCACAAACATTTCCGGCGAGGCGCCGACCAGATATTCCTGCTGCCCCAAATTGATGAAGAACGAATAGGGGCTGGGATTGATGGCCTTGAGCCGCCGGGAGATAGCGGCCGGGCTGGTGCCGACCTTCTCAAAGAAAGTTTGACCCGGCACCACTTCAAAAAGGTCCCCACGGGCAAACGAGCTTTTGGCATGCTCCACCAGCTTGGCATATTCCCCAGGCTGGTGGTCGCCGCGGCCGGGGTTCACATCCTCCGCCGCAGGTTGAAACGGTTCCGGCACCACGCTTCCATCCCGCCCGATCGTTGTTAGATCGCCCTTGGTAAAATCGAAGCCGATGGCCTCGGCGGTCTTTTGGTGGTGGTCCACGACGATGATTTCGTCTGGCAGATAGAGCAACAGATCACGATCTGCCTCAGGGCGGTTCAGCTTCAATTCTATTGGATCAAACTGGAATGTGAGGTCGTAGCCGAAGGCTCCAAACAGGCCTAAGCGTCCCTCATCGGGCGCATAAAACGCGGCCACGATTGCGCGCAAAACTGAGAATGCCGACGGTACGCGGGTGCGCTGCTCCTCATCAAAACCGGGCTCAGGCGCCTTTATCCGCAGGCGCAATTCCTGCTCATCGCCTTGGCGCTCAGCGATGGCAGGCTCGCGGGCCAACGCATCGGCGATCATGGCCAAGAGCGGCACACCACGATTGTTCAGGGCTGTCAGGCGGATTGTGCGGCCTTTGCCTTCCACTTCCAATGGTGGGTCAACAATGGCCGTGTCCCAGCGGGTGTAGCGGCCCGGATATTCGTAGTTGGACGAAAAAACCGCACCCCTGTGGGCGTCAATTTTCTCCACTGCGTCTGAAATGGCGGTGCCGTACACCAACGGCCGGGCCGTACGCCGAACGGTGATGCCCCCGGCGGTCGAATATTCGTCCAGAGTGTCGATGAAAGCGGATTGTTCGGTCATATTTTTCCTTGCTCTGCTGCTGCCGGGCACAAAGCGAGCGGACATAAAAAAGGACCGCGCGCCATTGGCTGCGGTCCCTGAATTCAAATGCACAGTACCCGCAGCTTAAGCCACGGGCCACCAAACGCGGACGATGTTGCGTGTGCAGGTCATGGTCACTTTGTAGCGGGCAAAGTGCGCAGCCTCAAGCAGGCCAGAAGTGAAAACTGAACAGCAAAGAACCGGGACCGCGTTGGGGCGCAGTCCCGGTCGCCCCTGAAAGGCAGTTTCCGGCAGACAACAGGAAGTTCGCACGGCTGCGAAATATTACGCCGGAATGTCCCCACAACGCGCGGACGAAAACACCTTAACCGGCCACTACCACCAAGCGTTGAACGGCCAATGCGAAATCTGGCCCCTCAATTGCAAGTGCGATTAGCGGTCCAGCACGTCCCTGATTTCCACAAGGTTGGAGCGCACACGCAGCAGGTCAAAACCGATGCTTTCAAGATGCGATTTGATGAGGCTCGAAGGGCTGCCATTGGCGACGATGGGCGGGCTAACCCGCAGCGCATCCGTCAACTGATCGTCGATACGGGTCCAGAGCGCTTCAAGATTACGCTGGTCAAACACTTGGGCGAAATCGCTGCGCACGCCGCTGAGGACAGAGTGGTAGGCGTAAAGCTGGCCATAGGTGAACCAGAAACGGTCATCCGCCCTGCGGTCAAAGCCCATGAAATTGCTCTGCTGCATCTGGCGCTGCAAAATCTCCGAGGTCGAGCCGACGTCCGCTGTGATACGATCAATGAACTGCAACAGATTGTCAGCGCGGGCGTCGAAATCAGCTTCGCAGGAGACCAACTCTTCGTTGAATGCAAGGAAGGCAGTGCGTGCGTCGCGCAGGCGTGACTGGGTGGAGGGCTGAATGAAGGGTGGCGAAATGGTCAGCGTCCAGGCGTCCTCATTGTAGTTTGCGAAGGTACGCGCGTCCTGCAGGCGGCTGTTGATCGACGAGGTACCGCGCACCCGGCCCAGCCGGTCCACAAGCTCGATGGCCGTGCGGCGGGTCACCTGATTGATACCAAGCTGGAAAGACGCCTTATTGTCGAAGAATGGCGTGTCCTTCCAATCGGCCACAAAAAACAGGCCCATTTTGTAAAGAGGCTGCGACGACACCCAGCTGTTCTGATTGACGTTGAAATCAATCAAATCCGCCACTGCCAGGGCGATTTGCGATGGCGCGCAGGAATTGCCCCCCACATCGGAACCAGGAGTTTGATCGGCGCCGCCATCTGTCTGTCCAACAGGTTGCGTGGCCTGTGCCGTAACGGGCTGACCCGGCTGCGAGACAGACGCCACGGCCGCGCGGGAGGGCGCATAATTGGTGGCAACGGTGCGGTCAAAGCCACTCCAAACCTGCGTGATCCATATCAGGTGCAGATAACCCGCAATGATGATGAGCACGACGATCGCAACCGGCACCCGCACCAGCCAACTGCGCGCCTTGTACCAGCGGCCAAATGCAAGGAACGGCCATAGCAGGACGCCGATCACATAGCCGATGCCCTTGCCGATGGCGGCGAACACGCTTTGGAAAAATGCGATAATTGGGTCCAGCATGGATTGTCCTGTCTGTCTTTATTCAATGTGCATGGCGATCAATCGAGGGCGAACAGCCGCCGCCGCAGGCCCCGCTTGTCACTGAGATAGTCATTCCGCAGCGTCATTGCGACAAAGTCTGCATGATCATCGTCGAGATCCGGCCAATTGCCGTAAAACTCGGGCTTGTTGAAAATGTATTGGGCCATGAAATCCCAGGGCACATATTCACCCAAGAGCCTGTTCACCAGCCACTGATCGCTTCGGTCTGGCTTTGCGCGCTGCAGCGCCACCCATGTCTCATCTTCCACATCATCGTCATCGAGTTCGGACCAGTCGTTCACGCGGCTTTCAACCCAGCGCAATTCGCGCAGCAATTCATCTCGCTCGAGGTTGCGCATGTCAGCGCTGCCGCGGAAGCCGCCCTGCTCCATGACTTTCAATTGGTCAGCCTTACCGGCCTTCACCATTAGATAGGCGCGACGCATATGGATGCGGTGTTTCAGAAAACCCGATTGCTCCAGCCATGAGCCCCGTGGCTTTTCCAGCCGTCCGGTGTCACTCAAAAAATCCAGAACCAGTTCCATATCGGACAGTGGAATGAAGGCTGTTGTCCACGGATTGGCTTTGCGGAAACCCGGTGCTTTTGCATCACCGATCACAGTTGTCTTCGGCCCATCGTGGAAGATGTAGAGCCCGCCAAAATGAGACGTCCAGAACGCTTCATGGCGGAAGACCACCTCCTGCGGCACGATTTCGTTTTGGCGGATATCGCCGACTTCCTTGGCCAGATCGACCATGCCCTGCACGGCAGCATCATCGCGCCACAAATCTTCGGACTTGGTGAGCATATCAAGATCGGCGCGCAAACGGTTGGCTTTGCCGGTCAGGTCCGCGCCGGTTTTGACTTTGAACTCCACCGTTTCAATGCCCAGCAGATCCGTCACGTCATCAACGATAAAGACCGAGTCTTCAATCTCGCCATAGCAGGCGTCCTTGATGGTGATCGCATTGATCGCGCGCATATTCGCTTCGAAGAACTGGTGCATCAACTCTTCTGTGTTCGACATGGCAGTGTGCACCACTGGCAGGCCGCGCTGTTCTGGCGAAATGATGATGAAGCGCCGATTGATGCCGCCGGGATCAAGATATTGCTCGTCGCCAAGCTCTGCCGCGACTTCCGGTGAGTAGCCGGTCATGTCGATGCGGAATTGGTCAAGCTTGGTTTCAGGCAGGCCAAACCCCGCCATAGCCGAGTTGTACCGCGCGATTTCGAAGGGTGCAGATACCTCCATCATGCGGCTGTAGATCAAGTCATGTTCGGCGAGGCGCTGCATCAGGCGGTCCACTCACCCTTGTTTTTCAGCTCGACGATCTCTTTGGCCGCGCGTTCGCGCAGGCGCTCGTGGCGGATCATCTTCGTCACATCGGCCTCGTCGCTCTTATCGGCGTAGCGGAATTCACTGTCGGCGTAGCGGTTGATCTCTTGCAGTACCATGGCCAGCGTGAACGGGCCGCGCAGCTCTTCGATCATGGCTTTCTTGGCGTCATAATCCTTGTGACAAAAATTTTCCGGCGCCTCGAACCATTCGTCCGGCAGCTCCACATCCATGGACCGCATCTTGATGGCATCCGTGATGTTCTTGATGGCGCGGCCGGTGAAGCGCGGTTCGGCCTGCTTGATCATATGCAGATAGGTGCCGACATCGGCCAAGGTTTTCATGTCACCATTGGCGCTTAC
>JBCDIB010000087.1:0-8399 GCA_038749385.1 Pseudomonadota bacterium
CAATTGCGCGTCCTACAGTTGCCCGAACCTGAAGCCCACTCCCTGGGTTGCCGCGAACCTCGACGCCGAACTGGATGAAGCCGCCCGCGCCTTCGTGCAACACCCCCGCGGTGTGCGGCTGGATGCAAATGGCGGCATAGTCATCTCAAAGATATACGACTGGTTTAGCCGCGACTTCGGGCGCGACGAAGCAGCCATTCTCCAACACATCGCCCCCTATGCCATCGGTGAAGTCGCAACGGCGCTTGAGGGCGCAACCAGCGTGGCAGATTACGAATATGACTGGACCCTGAACTCGCCTGAAAAAGTGGCTGAGTTGGAGAGTGCCGGGGAAAGTTAAGAGGCTGCTGACGAGTTAAAAGAGAGATTTGAGCGGCGCTCTCGAACATTCTTCTCCTAAGAATGTTCTTCCGCTTTCTGCGCGAATTGCCCCGCAATTCGCTTAGCCGAAAAATCCCTTCATCCGGTCGAAGAAACTCGCGCTTTCCGGGCTGTTATGGTCGCCCGCAAGGCCCTCAAATTCCTCCAGCAATTCACGCTGGCGGCGTGTCAGGTTGGCCGGGGTCTCCACCTGAACCTGGATGTACATATCCCCTACTTGGCTCGACCGCAGCACGGGCATGCCCTTTTGCTTGAGGCGGAATTGCTTGCCGGTCTGGGTGCCCTCGGGCACCTTCACGCGGGTCTTGCCGCCGTCGAGGGTCGGTACTTCAAACGAACCACCCAGCGCCGCCGTGGTCATGGACACCGGAACGCGGGCGTAGATATCGGCTCCATCCCGCTGGAAAAACTCATGGGGTTTGATCGACAGGAAGATGTAGAGATCACCGGAGGCCGCGCCTTGCGTGCCAGCTTCACCTTCGCCGGCCAATCGGATGCGGGTGCCGTCCTCAATACCCTCGGGTACACTGACCGACAATGAGCGTGTCTGCTGCCGCTTGCCTGTGCCGCCACAATCATCGCACGGGTCTGAGATAATCGTACCGCGTCCGTTACATTGCGGACAGGTCTGCTCGACCGAGAAAAAGCCTTGCGCCCGGCGCACGCGTCCCGCGCCACCGCACAAGGTGCATGTGGTCGGCTGGGTTCCGGGCTTTGCGCCCGAGCCATTGCAGGTTTCGCAGCGGACCGAAGTTGGCACCTCAATCTCAGCGGTCTTGCCGGCAAACGCTTCTTCGAGCGTCACTTCCATATTGTATTGAAGGTCCGCGCCACGGCCGCGCTGGCTTGGGCCGCGCCGGGAGCGGCCACCCATCATGTCGCCAAATATGTCTTCAAAAATGTCGGAGAAGCCGCCGGCTCCGCCCATGCCCGCGCCGCCGCCAAAGCCACCAGCACCGCCACCCATGCCGCCCTGCTCAAATGCGGCGTGGCCAAACCGGTCATATGCCGCGCGCTTCTGAGGATCCTTGAGCACTTCATAGGCTTCGTTCAATTCCTTGAACTTTGCCTCAGCGGTGGCGTCCCCCGGATTGCGGTCAGGGTGGAATTTCATCGCCTGTTTGCGGAATGCGCTCTTGAGCGCTTTCTCGTCATCGCCCCTTTGAGCGCCCAGCAATTCGTAATAATCGGTCTTCGCCATGGTCAGTTCTTCAGCCCGGGAATGTCCGGTGCGCTTTCATGGATGAAAATTGCATTTTCACTGGGCTTGGAGACGAAGTTATAGCCACCGCGCGCCATGCACGCGGTCTGTTCGCCTTCCTTGCCCGGCCACATTTCGAGAATGATGAGCGGCGGCCGCACATCGGGTGCGTCACGCCAGAACGCCTCAAACATCACCTGCTCATGGCCCTCAATGTCCACCTTTACGATGTCGGGCGTGCCTTGGCCGAAGGTCGTCAGAAGTTTGGCCAAAGTGGTCATGGGCACCGATATAGGCTTGCGCGCGCGCCCGCCATCAAGGGGAATACGCACCTTGCCCAAATTAGCGAAGTCCGTTTCCATTTCGATTTCGCCCTCGCCATCGGACAAGGCGCAATCCACCATCGTCACACGATCAAGACCGTTAAGGGCAAGGTTGTCTGCCAGCCGGTCACGCATCATCGGGTTTGGCTCCACGCACAGCCATGACGCGATTTCCAGATCAGCCGCCTGCAGCGCTGCCCAGGCCTGGAGCGTATAGAGCCCCGAATTGCCACCAATATCGAGTACGTGCACCGGGCGCGAAGCCGCTTCAGCCACCGCGCGCATGGCGGCAAGCTCACCGTC
Source organism: Pseudomonadota bacterium (assembly GCA_038749385.1). Lineage (GTDB taxonomy): Bacteria > Pseudomonadota > Alphaproteobacteria > Rhizobiales > Rhizobiaceae > JBCBXA01. Next base: position 2,209 of record JBCDIB010000087.1, read on the forward strand.
ATCTACCGGTGTAATGGCGTACATCAGATATTTGTCTGTTGTGTTGTCATGCCCATAAAGCCGGACGTTGTGACCCCAGGGAGCTAGACGGTCCAGCGGTTCCGACCGGCCAAACAATGCGGCTTTGCGCAACGCTGATGCCAAAAACCTGGGCAGTGCGGCGGCCGCGCCCTTTCGAGCCGGGTGAAGAGCGGCAGCTGCATCCAGCAACGCACCCTGCAGCCTGTTTGGCGCAAAAGTTTCAAAGGCCTGCTCGGCCAATGTGTTGGAATGACTGAAATTCATGGGCGGCGGGATCCTGGGCATCCGCACTCCGGCAATTGGCCGAGCTTACGGACAGCAAAAAGCGAACGGCGGAGCCCTGTCGAGCTCCGCCGCATGTGCCTCAGGCTGATCAGGCCGATTTCTTTTCGTCTTCGTCGTCGATCTCTTCGAAATCGGCGTCGACCACATCATCGTCAGCCTCATCAGCCGCGTCGCCTGCCGCGTCCGCTGCAGCTTCCTGGGCAGCAGATGCTTCGTACATGGCCTGACCGAGCTTCATGCTTGCCTCGGACAATGCCTGAGACTTGGCTGTCAAAGTGTCAGTCTCCGGGTCTTCCTTCGCCACTTCTTCTTTCAACTCGTCGATGGCTGTCTGGATGGAGGTGCGATCCTCTTCGGAAACCTTGTCACCATAGTCCTTCAGGCTCTGCTCAGCGGAGTTGATCAGGCTTTCGGCCTGGTTTTTAGCTTCCACAGCTTCGCGGCGCTGCTTGTCGGCGTCGGCATTTGCTTCGGCGTCCTGCACCATTTTTTCGATCTCCTCGTCGGACAGCCCGCCCGATGCCTGGATGCGAATTTCATGCTCTTTGCCGGTACCCTTGTCCTGCGCCTTCACATTCACGATGCCATTGGCGTCGATGTCGAAGGTAACCTCAATCTGTGGCACGCCGCGGGGGGCCGGTGGGATGCCCACAAGGTCAAACTGACCGAGCAGCTTGTTGTCCTGCGCCATTTCGCGCTCGCCCTGGGCGACGCGGATGGTCACGGCATTCTGATTGTCTTCGGCCGTCGAGAACACCTGGCTCTTCTTGGTCGGGATTGTCGTGTTGCGGTCGATCAGGCGGGTGAACACGCCACCAAGTGTTTCAATGCCCAGCGACAATGGCGTCACATCGAGCAGCAACACGTCTTTCACGTCGCCCTGCAGAACGCCCGCCTGAATGGCAGCGCCCATGGCCACCACTTCATCAGGGTTCACACCCTTGTGCGGCTCCTTGCCGAAGAACGATTTCACCGTCTCCTGCACCTTCGGCATGCGGGTCATACCACCCACCAGCACCACTTCGTCCACATCGGAAGCTGAAAGACCGGCGTCCTTCAAAGCGGCCTTCATTGGGTCAACGGTGCGCTTGATGAGCTTTTCAACGAGGCTTTCCAGCTTGGCGCGGGTCAGCTTGAGCGTGAGGTGTTTCGGGCCGGAGGCATCCGCCGTGATGAACGGCAGGTTGATTTCAGTCTGTGTGGACGACGACAGCTCAATCTTGGCTTTTTCAGCAGCTTCTTTGAGACGCTGCAGCGCAAGTTTGTCGCCTTTCAGGTCGATGCCATGATCTTTTTTGAACTCGCCAGCGAGATAGTCCACCAGCACCATCTCAAAGTCTTCACCGCCGAGGAACGTGTCACCATTGGTGGATTTCACTTCAAATACACCATCACCGATTTCGAGGATGGATACGTCAAACGTGCCGCCGCCAAGGTCGTAAACGGCGATGGTTTTACCGTCATTCTTGTCGAGACCGTAAGACAGGGCAGCTGCCGTTGGCTCGTTGATGATACGCAGCACTTCAAGACCGGCAATTTTGCCTGCGTCTTTGGTGGCCTGACGCTGGGCGTCGTTAAAGTAAGCGGGCACGGTGATCACGGCCTGCTCGACGCTTTCGCCAAGATAGGCCTCGGCGGTTTCCTTCATTTTCTGAAGGATCATCGCGGACACCTGGCTGGGCGAATACTTCTCACCATCAACTTCCACCCACGCATCGCCATTGTCGCCTTTGACAATGTTGTAGGGCACAAGCTTCTGGTCTTTGGTCACGGCCGGGTCGTCGAACCGACGACCGATGAGGCGCTTGACGGCGAACAATGTGTTTTCCGGGTTTGTGACCGCCTGGCGCTTGGCAGGCTGGCCTACAAGGCGCTCACCTTCATCGGTGAAGCCAACCATGGACGGGGTGGTGCGCGCGCCCTCTGCGTTTTCGATAACCTTGGGGTCCTTGCCGTCCATCACGGACACGCAGGAGTTGGTGGTGCCAAGGTCGATGCCGATTACTTTAGCCATTGTCTTTCCTTTCAGCGGACCGCCCGAACCCTCATCCGCCCATCATCTCGATAGATAAGCGAGGCATTCGAAGCTGCATGTGCAGCTATTTGAGCAGTCCCTTTTACCGCCAACCCGGCGGCGAGGCCGATCAAAACACACCGCATAAGTGCTGGATCGGGAAGTTGATTTTCAAGCAGGGCCGGTGCCCCATCGGGCGGTATATAAGGATGCAAAAAACGCCCTGCAACGGGCGCAGCGCAGTTAAATTGCAGCGGCTGCTGCAACGCGTTGCGGGTTACAGCCGCCTCAGCAGAACTTGCTCCACCAGATGTTCCGCGCCTTTGCGCATGATCAAGTCCGCGCGGGGGCGGGTGGGCTGGATGTTCTCGTGCAGGTTCTTGAGGTTGATATCGGTCCAGATCTCGTGGGCAAGATGCTCCGCCTCGTCCTCACCAAGCTCTGTAAACTTGTTGAAGAAGCTGGTCTCGTCACGGAATGCGGTACGCCAAAGGTTCATGAAACGCTCCACATACCAACGTTCAATGTCGGCTTCATCGGCATCCACGAAAATCGAGAAATCAAAGAAATCCGACACAAATGGCACCACACGGCCCTCTGGCGGCAGCTCCCGGGTTTGCAGCACGTTGATGCCTTCGAACACCAGAATGTCCGGCTGATCCACCACCTCAAACTTATCAGGCAGAACATCGTAAACCATGTGACTGTAAACAGGAGCCCGCACTTGGCGCCGACCGGCTTTTATGTCCGCCAGAAAGCCCAGCACGGCCTTCACATCATAGCTTTCGGGAAAGCCCTTGCGGCTCATCAGATCGTTGGCTTCCAGATAAGCATTGGGGTGCAGAAAACCGTCCGTGGTGATCAGGTGCACCTTCGGGCTTGCATCACTTTCCAAAGGCCAGCGCTTGAGCAATTCGGTCAGAAGCCTTGCCGTGGTGGATTTCCCCACCGCCACGGAGCCAGCAATCCCGATGATGAAGGGGCTTTTGCGCGTTCCGCCATATTGCATGAAGTCGGCACGGGCCTGATGCAGCCCGTTCATGGCTTCCACATGCATGGCAAGCATGCGCGAAAGCGGTAGATAAATGCGGCGCACTTCATCAAGGTCAATCGGGTCACCGAGAGCACGAAGGCGGTTCACTTCCTCCTCTGTAAGTGTCAACGGCGTGTCGGCGCGCAGGCTGGCCCACTGCGCTGCGGTGAAGGATCGGAACGGCGAATTTGGGTCGTCCGCCAGCTGGTCCAGAAGGTCCAGCTCACCATCACCATCCACATCTACGCGAAATGTCTCTCGTGAATTTAGCATGGAAATCATGCCTCTACTTCTCAGGCCCTATTTTGGGCGTGCGGCCTTCTCAGCGTGGCCGCTTTGGCCGGTTCGGCGTTGGAGTTCTTCCATCACGTCGGCCACCGAGATACCACGCAACTTTAGCAGGACCAGCAGGTGAAACAGAACATCTGCCGCCTCACCTGTGACGGCGGCATCATCTTGCGCCACGGCAGCGATGATGGTTTCGACCGCTTCTTCACCAAATTTCTCAGCCGTTTTGGTGACGCCCTTGTCCATCAAAGAGCGCGTGTAGGACGTATCGCCATCGGCGGAAGCGCGGGCCGCGATGATAGCTTCAAGGTCGGTGAGGGAGAAGCTGCTCATGAGATGATCCCATCAAGGCGCATGGGTATACCTGCCTGTGCCATGTGCTGCTTGGCTTCGCCAATGGTGTGGGTGCCGAAGTGAAAAATGGAAGCGGCCAGCACGGCCGTCGCGCCGCCCTGCTCAATGCCTGCCACCAGGTGATCAAGATTACCCACACCGCCCGATGCGATCACCGGCACTTGCACCGCGTCGGCAATGGCGCGGGTGAGGCCCAGGTCATAGCCAATTTTCGCGCCGTCCCGGTCCATGCTGGTTACCAGCAATTCGCCAGCACCGCGTGCCACCATGTCAGCGGCAAATTGCACCGCCTCGATACCCGTGGCCTGCCGCCCGCCATGGGTGAAGATCTCCCAGCGGTCCTCGCCCTCAATGGCTGTGCCGGAACCCGCCACCTTCTTGGCGTCGATGGACACGACGATGCATTGATTGCCGAACTTGTCGGCAGCCTCGGCCACGAAGTCCGGGTTCTTGACCGCCGCCGTGTTTATCGACGCCTTGTCGGCACCCGCCAGCAAAAGCTTGCGAATGTCCGCCACCGCGCGCACACCGCCACCCACGGTCAGTGGCATGAAGCAGGCTTCCGCCGTGCGGGCCACAACATCAAAGATGGTCTCGCGATTGTCGGACGAGGCCGTGATGTCGAGGAAGCACAATTCATCCGCCCCTGCCGCGTCATAAGCGATGGCGGCCTCGACCGGGTCCCCGGCATCGACGAGGTCAACGAAGTTGACGCCCTTGACCACGCGGCCGTCCTTGACGTCTAGGCAGGGAATAATGCGGGCTTTCAGGGTCACGAGCTTACATCCCTTAAGGCCGCCAGCGCCTCGGCCGGATCGATCCGGCCGTCATAAAGTGCGCGGCCCGAGATCGCGCCTTCCAGAGCGGCATATTCCGGGGAGGCCAGCGTGTGGATGTCGTCCATGCTCGCCAATCCACCCGATGCGATGACGGGAATGTCCACGGCTTGTGCCAGCTCCAGCGTGGAGGGCCAGTTTATACCCGTGAGGATGCCGTCGCGGTCGATATCGGTGTAGATGATGGCCGCGACGCCTGCGCCCTCGAACCGCTTGGCCAGCTCTATCACGCCAAGTTCTGACGCTTCCGCCCAGCCTTCGACGGCCACCTTGCCACCCTTTGCATCGATACCCACGGCTACGCGGCCCGGATATTCCCGGCAGGCCTGTTTGACGAGATCAGGGTTGCGCACGGCGATGGTGCCCAGGATCACCCGGCTGATGCCGCGGGTAATCCAGCCTTCAATGTGCTGTAGCGTGCGGATGCCGCCGCCCAGCTGCACCGGGTTTTGAGTGTGGGCCAGAATGTCTTCAACCGCGTGACCGTTTACGGCCTCACCGGCGAAGGCACCATTCAGGTCCACCACGTGCAGCCACTCAAAGCCCTGATCCTGAAAGGCAGCCGCCTGCGCGCCGGGGGAGTCGTTATAGACCGTCGCCTGGTCCATATCGCCTAGCTTCAAACGAACGCATTGGCCGTCCTTGAGGTCAATGGCGGGGAAGAGGATGCGGGTCATGGCTTCCACCTCAAGAAGTTGCCTATCAGAGCCAGGCCCAGTGCCTGGCTCTTTTCCGGGTGGAACTGCGTGCCGACGAGATTGTCCCGACCGACGACGGCCGTCACCGGGCCGCCATAGTCGGCAGTGGCGATCAGTTCGTCGGCAGGCACATCGGCCATGTGAAAAGAGTGCACGAAGTAAGCATGCAGGCCGTTGGAGCCGGTGTTTATGCCGTCCAACACAGGGTGGTCGCTGTGCACGTTTAAGGTGTTCCAGCCCATTTGAGGGATTTTCAACGACGCATCTTCTGGTGTGATCTCCACCACATCGGCGTCGATCCAGCCGAAGCCATTTGTGGTGACTTTTTCCAGCCCGCGCCTGGCCATGAGCTGTTGGCCCACACAGATGCCAATGAAGGGTTGGCCACGCTTAATGGCAGCTTCATCGATAGCATCGCGCATGCCATCGACCGCCGCCAAGCCCGCCGCGCAATCGGCGAAGGCGCCAACCCCCGGCAGCACCACATGGCTGGCTTTCGCCACCAGATCGGGGTCAGCGGTGAGAACGATTTCGTGGCCTGTATTGCCCTCGCGGGCGGCACGCTCGAACGCCTTGGTGGCGGAGCGCAGATTGCCGGAGCCATAATCGATGATGGTGACAAGATCGGTCATGTCGGAACTCTGCTCATGGGCCGTCCAGAC
>JBCDIB010000088.1:0-8392 GCA_038749385.1 Pseudomonadota bacterium
ATGATCTGCACCGCGGCGCTTGCCACCAGGCGTCGCCTTTCAAGTCGCAGACTTTCAGTGCGGTTGAGAAGGTCGAAATTTCGGTGATTGAGTGTATTGATATCCCCTTCCGATTCACGGCGAGGGTCGTGGTTGCCCAGATCGAATTGGGAGCCGAGAACCCACTTCCTGTTGTCGAGGGGCGAGCGGATTGGCTCAAGCCAAAGCAAATTGTAGAACGTCTCGCCCGACTTGCGGCGATTGTGCAGGATCACCTGGGTGCGGCGCTCATCTTTAAGGGCATCACGAATTTCTGCCCGCGCTTCACTATTGTTCAGATCAGTTTGCAGAAAGCGGCAGTTGCGATCCAAAGCGTCTTGGCCGTAGCCAGTCATTTCCGCAAACTCGGAAGTGACCAAAATCAGTGGTTGGTCATCATGTGATGCGTCGGCAATCGAAAGCGCCACGGGCAAATGCCGCAGTTGATCTGGAAGAGTGCCGAGCCTAGCTAACTTACTAACGAACATCAGCTCCCCTTGCCGCAATTTTGATAGATATAAGCCACCTTAAATGATTGAAAAGTCTCACACCGCGTTTTCCGGTCGGCCATTGATTGTGGGGATAGGCGCGTCCGCAGGCGGACTTGAGGCATTCCAGCAATTTCTGCTGGGATTGCCGGACAAGCATTCCATGGTTCTTATCCTGGTGCAGCATCTCGACCCGGCCCACAACAGCCTTATGCCCGAACTTGTCGCCGCGAAAACCAGCTCACCCGTGCACAGCGCCGAGGATGGTATGCAGGTTGAGCCGGGCAGTATTTATCTCATCCCGCCCGGCTACGACATGGAAATAAAGGATGGTCGGCTGGAACTTGAAGCTATTGCGTCGCCACGTGGCTTGCGGCGTCCTATCGACCGATTTTTCCATTCTCTGGCTGAAGAGGCCCGGGAGCACTCGGTGGCTGTGGTGCTGTCGGGCACGGGGAGCGACGGCACTGCCGGAGCCCGGGAAGTAAAGGGCGCCGGCGGTCTTGTGTTTGTGCAGGATCCTCAGCAAGCCAAATATGATGGCATGCCACAAAGCGTTCTGAACCATGGCGGTGCAGATGTGGTTTCCAAGGCCGAGGAAATCATCGACGTCATTCGGGATTATTACAATTTGCGCGTCGGCACGGCCTCGGATTTTGCAGACGATGAAGAGTTTTTGCGGCGCATCATGCGCCACGTAAAGTTCCGCACCGGCCATGATTTCTCGGATTACAAGCAGGGCACCATGTTGCGGCGGGCTGCCGTACGCATGTCGGTGTTGAATATGATCGCGCCCGGCGATTATCTGAAATACATCGCCGAGCATAAGGAAGAGGCCGATCACCTGTTCAAGGATTTGCTGATCAATGTGACCAGCTTTTTCCGCGACCCGGAACATTTCGAGGCTCTCAAATACGACATCATCCCAAAGGTGGTCAGTGATTGTGGTGACTTAGAAGAAATTCGGGTCTGGGTGGCTGGCTGTTCCAGTGGAGAGGAAGCTTACTCCGTTGCGATGCTCCTGTCGGAAGAGGTGAGCAAGCAAAATTTCCGTGGCAAAGTGATTGTCTTTGGAACGGATATTGATGAGGCAGCCCTCGCCACCGCCCGCATTGGGCGCTATCCGGACTCGATCGCCGAAACCGTTCCGCAGGATTTTCTGGATCGCTACTTCAAGTCCCGCAACGAGGGCTACGAAGTCGGCTCGGAGCTGCGGGAAATGGTGCGCTTCTCACGGCATAATTTCATCAAGGACCCGCCATTCTCCAAGATCAATCTGATATGCTGCCGGAATGTGCTGATCTATTTCAAGGAAGTGCTGCAGGAAACTGCGATCAAAGTTTTCCACTACGCGCTTAAAGATCCGGGCTATTTGTATATTGGCCCGAGCGAAAATCCGAAGCCGATATCGGACTATTTTAGCGAGATGTCCGCCCGTGCCCGCATTTTCAAACGTCTGAGCGGGCCTTCAAAACCGCTCAATCTGATGGGACTGACCGGTTCTTTGGAACCTCGTTCGCCCGCACGTGACATTCCTCCGAGCCAAAACGAGCCCAGTGAGCTGGAGAAGGCTTTGTTGGCAGACCATCTGCCGCCGTACATTCACATTGGCCGCGACGCTGAGGTTCTTTTCACGTCTACTAACGCAACCCGTTTTCTGCGGGTGCGAAGCGGTAAACTTAGCAGTTCATTGAACGATCTCATTGCCCCGGAGCTTGAACCTGCCATCCGGCGCATCTGCCGTATTGATGCCGTGCAGGGCTCAAGAGTTGAGCGCGAATATCAAGGTGCCATCAATGGCTCGGAGGAGCGGCTTGTGTTGACCGCCCAAAGGCTGGCGGACGGCACAATTCTGATCGTCTTCAACGATCAACTCAACCTCGTGGATGGCCGTCTTGGTACCGGTAAGGTTGAGGTCGAAGAGGGCGCGTACATCCAAAAGCTCGAAGCCGAGCTGGACGAGGCCAAACAGGCTGTGCGGACCACCGTTGAGGAGTTAGAAACATCGAACGAGGAGCTGAAGAGTTCCAACGAAGAGATGATGTCCATGAATGAGGAATTGCAGTCTGCCAATGAGGAGCTGACAACCATCAATGACGAGCTGCAGGAGAAGATCCGCGAGCTTGCACAGGTTAACGCAGACCTGAAAAACTTCTCGGAGAGCGCGCAGGTTTCAACTGTATTTCTGGACCGTGAGTTGCGGCTGCGCAGCTACACAGATGAAGCCTTGGGTTATTTCAACTTCGCCGAGACCGATTACGGCCGACCTATCGCAGACCTGAATTCCCGCATCGACCAGGATAAACTCATCGAGTTGTGCCGAACGGCGTTAGCGCAGGACCGGCAGCTGGAACATGAGTTCGAGACCGATGACGGGTCAGAGGCACTCGCCTGCAACATCATACCGTATGCGCCGGAAAACAGTCACGATTTGGGGGTGGTTTTCACGCTCCAGGATGTGACGGAGCTTCGATCCGCAATCAGAAATGCGGAAGCCATGAAAGCGCTGGCTGAAAATCGCGCCGTTGAGGTTGAGCAGATCTATCATAACAGCCCCCTCGCCATGGGCCTGATCGATCGTGACATGAAATATGTCCGCCTGAACCAGAAGCTCGCAGATATTAATGGCGAGCCTGTAGACGCGCACATCGGGCGCACGATCCGAGACATCATCCCGGCTGTTGCCGATCAGACTGAGGCTCTGGTTAAGACGGTGCTTGAAACGGGCGAGGCCGTTCGCGGTGTCCGGGTGGACGGCAACATTAAATCTGAGCCAAACAAGCCGCGGATTTGGGAAGCCGATTGGGTTCCCCATTACTCCGGCGACGAGCTATCCGCAGTTGCTGTAACGGTGCGCGATATCACGGCACAGACGGAAACAGACCAAAGCCTGCGCCGGGTGATGAGAGAGCTTGAGCACCGGGTCAAAAACATGCTTGCCAACGTAACGGCCCTCGTAAACCAAGGCCGCCGTGAAGCATCTGCGGACAAGGATGTGTACACCAAGCTGGTCAATCGCATCGAAGGGCTGACTAAGACCCACACATTGCTGACTTCGGAGAACTGGTCATCTGCGACCTTGCGGGAGATCATTGGGCCGGAAACACAGGACATTTATGGCGACGACCGCATCAGCATGGGAGGGCCGGAAATTCGTGTGAATTCGCAGGCCACTCTTGCCATTGGCATGGCCATCCATGAGCTGGCCACCAATGCCGCCAAATATGGTGCGCTGGCAACGGAAGAGGGCGTCGTCAACGTGTCGTGGTCCCGGGTCAATGACGCGCAAAGTGACCGTCTGGTCATTGAGTGGCACGAGACCGGCGGACCCGAAATTTCTGTCCCAGAGAACGCTGGTTTCGGTTCCAGATTGCTGACGTCAACGATAGAGGGCACCTTGAATGGCGCCATTGAGCGCTCGTGGGAACCAAACGGCCTGAAGCTGGTTATGCTGATGGATTATGACGGAGTGACCAGCGCCAATGTCGGATCAGGCTGACTTTTCAAAATACTCAGTTCTCTACCTAGAAGACGAACCTCTCATAGCGCTGGACACTGTTGATCTGCTGGACGAGTTGGGCTTTGGCGATGTCAAACCAACCTATCGCCTCAAGTCAGCCAACCAGGCGGTTGAGGAGCAGACCTTTGATGTTGCAATTCTCGACATCAATGTGGACGAGGACCAAACCAGCCTTGCGCTTGGTGAACATCTGCAAGCCCAAGGTACGCCCGTGGTTTTCGCATCGGGCAACGGTCACCAGGCATCTGAGCTTCGCGGGTCCGGCTTCGTATTTATAGACAAACCGTTTTCTAAAGACGCGCTTGCGGGGGCCGTCGTCCACGCTTTGGAGCTGTAGCATGTGCCGCCAAATGATTGGGAACTGAAGCAGCTCTGATCTGTTTCTTGTGGGAGCGAAAAATACTGGCGGTAAGCCAGACCAACGCTCTCCACAAAAATAAGGACCCCAAAAATGCCCGATATTAATGACCGTAAAGATGCGCTGAAATCGCTTTACACGAGGCTGATCGATAGCCGCGATGGCTATCAGCAATTGCTGGAAAACGCCGAGCAGTCTGCGCACAAAGCAATCTTCGTCGACATGATTGAGCGCCGGACGGCAAATTCCGCCGAGATCAAGAGCTACCTCGTCAATTTGGGCGAACCTGTTGACGATGATGGCTCCTTGCTCGCCGCGGCCCACAGATTGTGGGTCGATGCTAAAGCTTGGATCTCGGACGGCGACGACGCAATCATGCAGGAGCTGATCCGCGGCGAGGAAAGCCTCTTGAAGGCCTATGACGAGGCCATCGAGCCTGCCACCGTCACCAGCCCCGAATATCAGTTTCTGAACACGCAACATGAGAGCCTGCGTGCTCTCATCGACAGCTGGAAGGCGGACCTCGAGCAGGCCGCATAATTATCCAAGCTTGGGGCGGCTCACCAGCCGCCCCTTTTTTGCGTCCATAGGTGACACCTTCTGAACGCGTGTCCATTGCGCGCACGTCCACACAAATCGTCGAGGCCAGATGACCGCTCTGTTCAGCACTCAAACAAATCCTGCTAGCTCCCCATTCACCCTAGACGCTAAAACAGATGTTGCTCTGGAACTCTCAAAACTCGGAGCCATTGGTGATCAGCAGACTTTGGCGCTCATTGCGAACAACGCTGACATCGTCCATCTGTCTTGGCCCAATTTAGACGACCCCACCGTCTTTGCGCCGCTCTTGAATAGTGACGGAAGCAATTTTGCCGGTTTCCGTTTTGAGCCGGAGCCGCAGACCGTGTCGCAACATCACGAGAAGGGGACGAATGTTCTCGTGACCACCTTTGGCTTCGCTGACGGCTGTGTCACTGTCACAGATATTATGTCTGTTTCGTCAGCCGAAGGTTCCGGTCCCACGGGCACCACCATTCGCATGATTGAGTCTGAAGGGGCTGACGTAAGCCTTTTCCTGCACGCTGCGCCTCACGGAAATTATGAGACGCCGGAAACCAGCTTTCAGCGCCTGTCCAATCGCGCAATCGGTTGTGTTTTGGTCGACCGTCCGGTGTTTGTGATTGAGGCGACCTTCGATCTGTTTGCCGATGACGACAAGATCGCTGGCCAGGTGAAAATGCAGGCTGGCGACTGCGCTGTCGTCACTCTTGGCAACCGCCTTGGAAGCAGCACAATTGCTGATGAACAGGTGACCTTCCAACAAACACGCAATTTGGTGGATGCCGCGCAATCCGAAATCGTCAAAGCAAGGCAATTTTGGACCGATGAGATAGGCAATCTTGATTGCGACGGCTGCTATTCGGGCACGATCGAGCGTTCAATGCTTACGCTGGCCATGCTGCATATGCGCCGGCATGGCACGCTCGCTGCGGCTGGAACGTTTGGATATCCAGAGGCAATCGGTGGCAAACGCAATTGGGATTACCGTTACGCCTGGGTGCGCGACAGTGCCATTGTGGCTGAAGTAGCGGCTAGGGCCGGTATGGTGGATGAGGCCCTGGGCTGGGTCCGCTCGGTCCTCTTAAAGAACGGCTCATGCGACCGTTCGCCCCTTCGCCTTATGTTGGCCTTGGATGGGTCGGGCGTGGACGAGGAAACGGTTCTAAAAAGCTGGCCGGGATATCTGAACTCGCCACCCGTGCGAAATGGAAACGAAGCCTCTGGTCAGCTGCAGCTTGATATCTTCGGCGAACTCGTAATGGCTCTGCTGGTATTGGCTAAATGCGGTGCCGACATTGATGGCGAGATGCTTGATCGCACCACCGAACTCATTGATTGGCTGGTGGACAATTGGCAGCGGCCAGACTCATCCATCTGGGAGCTGCGCGGACCAGAAAAGCACTATCTTTTTTCACGTTTGATGAGCTGGGTTGCCTTTCGCGATGGCGCTGCCTTGCTGGAGCATTTTGGCCGGGACGTGCCGCCAAATTGGAAGGGTGCAAAGGATGCCTTGGCACCGGACATTGAAGACAATTTCTGGTGCTCAGATTGCAATTGCTACATGCAGACCGACAAACTGCCCAATGCCGACGCGGCCATGATTTACATGCGGGTGGTAGGTTACCTGGAAAAGGGCAATGAACGCTGGGAGGCTTCCAAGACTTATCTGCGTCAGGAGCTTGTGAAGCACGAGGGCGTATTACGCTTCCCCCATGACGCCGATGACGGCTTTGATAAGAACGAGGGCAAATTTGTGCTTTGTACCACGTGGTGGATCGAGGCGCTTTGGATGGATGGCCAGCGTGAAGAGGCGAAAGATCGCCTTGAACGCCTTTTGGCGCGCGTGGGCACTACGGGCATCATGGCAGAGGAAATAGCGGAAGATGGCAGCCAACTGGGCAATTTGCCCCAAGCATTTAGCCATGCGGGCCTGATTTCCGCAGCTTTGCGATTGCAAGGCTAAAGGCAAATATGGGCCGCACCGACAGCGGACGGAGCGGCCCGTTGGCACGATTTAAATGTCGATCTTAGCTGCTGAGACGCTTGCGGGCGGCTTGACGATGATCTGCTTCGATTTCGTCATAGCTCTGCTCGCCGATTTCAGTGAAGCCGTCATCATTTGCGGCGCTGCGACTGCCGGCAAATAGTCCAGCTGCGAATGCAGCCACGGCTGCAACAGCGGGCAGCCCTATGAACACTGCCTTGCGCGCGATGTCGGAGTCCACAATGATGCCATTGTCGGTTGCCTCGTCACCATAGGTCCCGTGCGCTGCCCAATCTCCGGTGGCGGGCTCCATGAGATTGCCCACATTGTCAGCTGCCTGTGGATCCTGCGAATGTTGGCCGTCCCACCCGGCCTCAGCCAATTTGTGGTCGAGATAGTCCGGCGCAACGGCATTCCCAAACACCAATTGCAGCACTGCACTGCCAACAAGCAGTTCTCGATTTTTCTCCACGACCGCCTTTGCAATGGCGCGGGCGGCAACGCTGGGCTGATAGACGGGAGCTGCAGGACGCGGGCGCCTGTCCAGTTTGGACCGTGCCCAGTCAAACTGCGGTGTGTTGATTGCTGGCAACTGAATTTGGCTGATGTGAATGTCCTCAAAACCCTGATGGATCAATTCGGATCGCACTGAGGACATGAAGCTCTCGGTGGCTGCTTTGGCGGCACAATAGGCAGATTGGAGTGGCACTGAGCGGTGTGCCAAGCCAGAGCCCACACTGACCAAGTGGCCTTCGCCACGCTCCCGGAAATGTTCCAGTGCCACCCGGGCACCGTTGACCTGGCCCATGAAGGTGACGTCGATGACACGATTGAACTCGGCGGCACTTATATCTTTGAAGGGGCCGAAAACAGTAGCCATCGCGCAATTGATCCAGATGTCGATTGCGCCAAACCGCTCAACAATCTGATCACGGGCGCTGGTCATAGCCTGCGCGTCCGCAACGTCGGCACCGATGGTGAGTACTTTCACCCCATAGTCAGTCAGGTCGCGCTCCGCATTGTCGAGCCGCTCTTTGCCACGGGCGATGAGCACCAGATTGTGGCCGTCCCGGGCGAAATGTTCTGCGATGGCGCGGCCAACACCAGCGGAGCCGCCGGCAATGACTATGGTCTTGGATTGGTTTGGCATCTTTGGTGTCCTTCCAATTTCGGGGTGCACCTTCACGCCCGTGGCGGGCACCGATGCGCTCGTAATGAAACAACCCGTCCGCAGTGCCGAGGTTCCAGTACCTCGGGCAACGACCTTGCCTGGACTGCAAAAGGCCGACCCATAACAGGCGGCCTTGCGGTTGCGGAGGCGAGCCTTTGCCTAGCTGCCTACGATGATGCCGCCATTTGGGTGCAGGGTTTGGCCAGTGAGGTAGCTTGATTCATCACAGGCCAGGAACAGGAAGCACGTCGCCACTTCCCATGGCTGTCCGAACCGCCCCATTGGTGTGCCC
>JBCDIB010000089.1:0-8366 GCA_038749385.1 Pseudomonadota bacterium
CCGGCCACTTCTTCGGTGTGCAGCACGGCAAGATTGTGCATGGCACGTGCATTGCCCGCCTCCACCGCGCGCTCGTACCACATGACCGCCGCATCATAATCCTGCTCGGTGCCCATTCCCTTTTCAAGGAAGTTGGCGAGGCGGAACTGCGCCGGGGCTAAGCCCTTTTCAGCTGCCTGCTGATACCATTGCAGAGCGAGCTGGCTGTCTTTGTCCACCACACGGCCTTCCGTGTAGCGCAATGCCACTTCAAACATGGCGGCTGGATTTCCAGCGCTGGCGGCTTCCCGCAGCGCGGCATTGCCCACATCATCCGACACTTCCGGCGCGACGATAGGCGCGGTGCTCGGTACTTCGGGCTGCTCAATTTTTGCTGCGGTCTCAGTGGACGTATCAGTGGCCGCCTCAGTGGCTGTTTGGGCGGCTGGCTGGGCTTGCAGCGGTATCACCCGCGTAGGCGCATCTTCTGCCGCCATGACGATCTCGTCGGTCTGGGCGGTCTCTGCTGCGTCGGCAACATCTTGCATGGCGGCGGATGGCTCTATCGCAACGCTCGCGACTTCCGGGTCACCCGAAAGCATGTCCGACACGATGGGGGCCAGTTTCATCGTGCCAAGGGCCAGCAGCACTGCGGCTGATGCAAGGATGATCGGGCGGCGTAGCTTGCTTTCGCCGGACGTATCGTCCTTTGGTTTTTTGGCTTTTGTCGCCTTCGCTTTGCCGGTCCGCTTGAATCGCGAAGCCTTTTCAACAGGAGCGTCGCCAGCCAGCACTGATGGTGCGGAAGTCTTGGGTGCAGCTTCATCGGCGGCTGCACGGGCAGCGCGCCGTGCGGCCGCTATAAAGTCCATACCATCATTGCCGCCACCGGCGGGCAGAGGTGCCGTATTGGCATCAAGGGCGTTGAATTGAGGCAGTTGCCCAGGTTCGAGCGGCGTGTCAGCGCTTTGTGGCAGCTCACTTTCAAGGCCTGGTGCGCTGACATTCGGCAGGTCGTCATAGGGTTCAAACGGCGCAGCCTGCGGCATGGGTGGCGGTGTGGCCTCGTCAAATGCTCTCAAAAGAGCATTTTCGTCGCCGGCCATTGCCATTTCTCTGGGCGCAATGTTTGTAGGCGCCATCTCTCTATGCGCCATGTCGGGCTGAGCATTGGCCATGGCCACTGGTGCTGCAGCAGCGGTGCCGCCAGCCACTTCAATTTGCTCCAGGCGCTCGACGATCCGCTCCAAAGTTGTGTGCACGGCATCAAATGTCTGGCGGGTGCCATCGCTGCTTTCAGCGGCGGTCACGTGCAGGCGGTCAAGGTCCTCCGCCAGCTTGAGAAGCAACTCATTGTTCTGATTGTCGGTCGGCTGTTGGGCGGCCACCTCGTGGGCAGCAGAGCGTGCGGCTTCCAGCAGTGACACTTGTTGGTTGCTCAGCTGCGCTTCCAGAGCATCGAAGCGCGCGGCTATGGCTTCTTCATTGGATCCTATCGTGTTGCCAGCAAACGCGCCAGCCGGGCCCATGGCTTCGCTCACCGCATGGGCGTGCTGGTTGGTTTCACTTAGCAATTGCGAAATGTTGGAAATCTGGCTTTCCAATTGGGCCAAATGCTTGGGATCCGCCGGTTGCGGCGCGGCAGAATGCTCCAGCTGCGCCGCAAGTTCCGCTATCTGGCGCTCAAGCCGGTTGCCGGTGCTTTCGTCAAAGCCTGTTGGCTCGGGTATCGTGTCGAGCTTGTCGTGCATCGCCCGCACGGACGCTTCAAGACTGGAAATGTCCTGGCTGTAGTCCTGAGGTGCCAGCCCGTCTATCTGGGCAGCCATGCGCTGCATTTGCGCTTCAATGGTTGAGAAGTCCGGCTCGATGGGGCGTGTTGCCATTCGATCCAGGCCGGAATTTATCGAATCGAGCCGGTGTTCAAGGGTTGGCAGCATGTTGCGCGGTGATGCGTCATCCAACTTGCCCTGCAGCGCGCCGATTTGACCCAAAATCGTCTCTAGCGCATCGGATTGAGAGGAAGCGTCGGCAATGCCATCAAGGCGTGAAGACATGTCATCCAGCCGGTGCGCCAGAAGGTCAATCTGGTGACTTTCCACCGGTTGACGCAAGGAGAGCGCATCGAGACGCTCCGACATGGCGTCGAGGGCCGCCAATGTGGGGGCATTCGCGTCAGCATCATTGGGCTGCAATTGATCGGCCAGATTGGCGATGCGTTGTTCCAGACGCTGCAGTGCAATTGCTTGCTCGTCGGGCATGGTGTGTGAATTTGCATCCAGCCGCGCCATGCTGTCAGTCATTTGGTTCAGACGCGCTTCAAGTACGGACAACATATTGCTGTCCATTTCGCTGCGGTTGCCCATCAGCTTTTCCAGCGACGATACAAGGCCGTCGATGCGGGCCTCTACGTTGGACAGATGTCGAGTGGAGGGCAGGCTTTCCACCGCCGCCTGGGTGGCATCCGCCTGTGCGATCAGCCGTGCAAGCGCTTCGCGCGACTGGCCGTCCTGAGCTGCCGCTGTGTTGCGGTCGATGCGCTGCGACAGATCCGCATAGGTGCTGGACAATTGGCGCAAGCTATCTTCCCGGGCCGATGTGGCCACAAGAGCTCGCATCTCTGCCAGTTCATCGCGCAATATAGCAATGTCTGTCTTTCCAGCTGGCTGGTGGGCACTGAAACTGTCCATCGAACGGCTAAGCCGCTTCCACTGGTCCTGCTGTTCGGTTCCGTCGTGGCGGGCCACCATATTGCGAATCTGCGCCAGCTCACTGCGCAGAGCGGACAGTTCGCCATCGAGTTTGCGCGGGGCGTTGGCCTGAATTGAGCTTGTCAGGTCGCCGCGCAGTTGCGCGAGCTCCTGTTTGATCTGATTTCGAAGAGCCGACACATTGGCCTCATGATCTGAACTGGTGTTGAGCGATTGTCGTTGCCTGGATTGGGCGCTGGACTGGACACGGGATTGGGCAGTTGCGGAGCGCTGGGCAACGGGGCCAGCCGAAAGGGCGGCCTGCCGCGCACGAATCTCTGCGGATGCGTTGGCCAGCTCCAGGGGGTCGGTCGTGAAGCCCGACGCCAGCCCTGCCTGCGAACCGTAGCCGGATAAGGTGCCTGGAAATGCACGGAAGCTGCCGCCGAGGCCGTTGCTGGCCTTGTCTCCATTATCGGCGGTCTGTGCATCGCGACCCAATTGGAAGCGGTTCATCATCCTTGGCACCAAGGTTCGTGATTATCGATGTACGCAAAACAAGGTCTGTGACCGGAACACGCGACACCGCAATTGCTGGCTCCGCACCACAACTCTTGGTTCACTATGGTTAATCACGGGTTAAGGTGCGTGGCCTGCCTGTGCTGTAGGAAGCCGCGAAATCCGCAAATTCCGCGACATAGCTGTGCCAAAAGTGACTTGCAAAGCCGATTTTGGCCCAGATTGCTGGTCAAGGTTACCGTTACGGAGCCTAAAGCGCTTGAAATTGCTGCCCGAACGCTAATATGACTGGAGGCGAATCTTTCGGATTAAGCGGCAAAGACTAAAATGGCCGCGGCGAAATAGGGGCAAGTAAATATGATAAAATCACTCAATATTGAAGCTGGTGGTACCGCCAGTGATGATGAGGCCGGGCAGGTTGTACTGCAATCTACAGGGCGTGAGCGGGACAGCGAGTTCCCATTTCGCATCGGCGATTTGGCGCGCGAATTTGACGTAACGCTTCGAACGCTCCGGTTTTACGAAGACAAGCGCCTGCTGCGTCCGAAACGTGCCGGTACAACGCGGCTTTATTCCGTCCGCGACCGCGAGCGGCTGCAACTGATCCTCAAGGGCAAAAAGGTCGGCTTCGCGCTTTCCGACATTCGCCGTCTATTGTCACTTTACGATTTCGACGCCAACCGCTTCACCGATCCGGCGGCGGCAAAGACCATGTTTGAAGAGCAACAGATCGAGATGCTGCGCCAGCAAAGAGAAGTTGAGATTGCGCTTGAGACGCTGTCTGAAACTGTTGCCGAGTTTGAGCAAAGCGCTTCCAGCATCAACTAAGCGCATAAACATATTTAATCTGCAGAGCGGCGGGCCATGGGTCCGCCGTTTTGCGTTTCTGGCCAAACGACCAACGACCGGGCAATCGGTGGGCAAGGGGCAGACGGTGAGGTCCACACCATTTCGTCCAGCAACGGCATCTCCTTTACAATTTACCTTTACGTACACGTCAAAATATGATTGTTTGGTGCCAAAGGTGAAGACGGCCCTTCATCCTTGCCGGTTGGTGGGATGTCTGGCTGTGCCGCTCGTGCCCTTGCTGTGGTATGACCATGGCACAGACATGAGTGGTTCTGGGTTGGGAGGCCCATGCCAAATGCCACACGAGGCAGGCGGTATCAGACCTCGCAAAGCAGCACGCCGCAGTTTTGATCCGGTAGCTCTGTTGAAACTGGCTACCCCCGCCGGAGGAATATCATGCCGACATATCGCGCCCCTGTAGAAGACACGCTTTTCGTTCTCAATGATGTGCTGGGTTTTCAGCGCTACAACAATCTGCCCGGCTTTGAGGAAGCAACGCCCGACATGGTGGAAGCCATTTTGGGTGAGGGCGCGCGTATTTGTGAAGAGGTGTTGCAGCCGCTGAATCTGTCCGGTGACCGAGAAGGCTGCACGCGTCATGAAGACGGCCGGGTGACGACGCCAAAGGGCTTCGATGGTGCCTATCAGCAATACATTGAGGGTGGCTGGAACGGTTTGTCCGCCGATCCTGAATATGGTGGTCAGGGCCTGCCCCACACCATAAACGCTGTCATGCAGGAATATATGTGCTCGTCCAACATGGCCTTCGCTATGTATCCGGGCCTCACGCAGGGCGCAATTGCGGCTCTGTCTGAGCACGGTTCCGACGAGCAAAAGCAGAAATATCTGCCCAAGATGATCGACGGCACATGGACCGGGACGATGAATCTGACCGAGCCCCATTGCGGCACCGATTTGGGTCTGATCCGCACCAAGGCCGTTCCGCAAGGGGATGGCTCGTTCAAAATCTCCGGCCAGAAGATCTTCATCTCCGCCGGCGAACACGACCTTTCCGAAAATATCATCCATTTGGTGTTGGCTCGCATTGAGGGAGCGCCGGAAGGCATCAAGGGCATTTCGCTCTTTGTCGTGCCCAAGCTGTCCATCAATGAAGACGGTTCGGTGGGTGACGCCAATGGCGTGACCTGCGGTTCCATCGAAGAGAAGATGGGCATCCACGGCAACGCAACCTGCGTGATGAACTATGACGATGCCACCGGCTACCTCGTGGGCGAGGAGCACAAGGGCATGCGCGCCATGTTTGTGATGATGAATGAAGCGCGCCTTGGCGTCGGCATTCAGGGCTTGGGGGTATCGGAAGTCGCTTATCAGAACGCCGTCGATTACGCCAAAGAGCGCATTCAGGGCCGGTCGCTGACCGGCGCCAAAGAGCCTGAGAAAAAAGCCGATCCAATCCTCGTCCACCCTGACGTGCGCCGCGTGCTGCTGACCATCAAAAGCTTCAACGAAGCTGCCCGTGCTCTGGTGCTGTGGAGCGCGCTTAAATCAGATGTGTCCCACCGCTCCAACGACGAGAAAGAGCAGCAGGAAGCTGACGATCTCCTGTCGCTCATGACACCTGTCATCAAGGGTGTGCTGACGGACAAAGGCTTCGACAATGCCGTGATGGCCCAGCAAATGTATGGCGGCCATGGCTATGTTGCCGAGTGGGGCATGGAGCAGTTCGTGCGCGATGCCCGCATCGCCATGATCTATGAAGGCGCCAACGGCATCCAAGCACTTGATCTTGTGGGCCGCAAGCTGGCCAAGGATGGCGGCCGCGCGCTGCAGGCATTCTTTACCGAGGTGAACACCTTCTGCAAGGAGAATAAGGACCGCGAGGACATTGGCGACATGGTGCGCGTGGTGATCCAGGGCTCCAACGATCTGCAGGCCGCCACCATGTGGCTGATGCAAAACGCCATGGCCAACCCGGACAATGCCGGTGCGGGCTCGGTGGATTACATGCACATGATGGGTCTCGTGGCGCTTGGTTACATGTGGCTGCGCATGGCCGACACTGCCTCGCAGAACCTCAAAGCCGGTGCCAACGGCAAGACCGACTTCATGAACAACAAGCTCATGACGGCCCGTTTCTTCATGGAGCGCATGATGCCCGAAACCGGCGCGCACCTGAAGCGCATCCAGTCCGGCTCCGAAGCCATGATGCAAATGCCTGCCGAAGCGTTTTGATTTTTAAAGGAGAGCCGCTCAGCGGCTCTCCTTTTCGTCATCCTCGAGTCCGACTCGAGGATTCACTTTTCACTCCGGCTCTTAGGTAGGCCCTCGGGTCAGGTCCGGGGGTGACGAAGAAATTGGGCCCTCAGCCCTGTATTTGGGAGAAACCCATGCCTGAAGCATTCATCTACGACCACGTTCGCACCCCACGGGGCCGCGGCAAGAAAGACGGCTCGCTGCACGAAGTGCCGACGCCGCGCCTCGGCGCGCATGTGCTCAAGCAGCTGCGCGAACGCAACGGCATCGACACCAAAAAGGTCGACGATATCATCTTTGGCTGCGTCGACCCCGTGGGTGAAGCCGGCGGCGACATCGCCAAGGCTTCGGCTTTTGAGGCTGGATACGACTTCGGTGCTCCAGGCATGCAGATCAACCGGTTCTGCGCCTCTGGTCTGGACGCAGTGAACTTCGGCGCTTCTACGGTTGCTCAAGGCGCGAACGACCTTGTCATCGCCGGCGGCGTCGAAAGCATGAGCCGTGTTGGAATGGGCATGTCCGGTGGCTCTTGGTACATGGACCCCGCTGTCAACATTCCGGCCTATTTCATGCCCCAAGGCGTGTCGGCAGATCTGATCGCCACCAAATACGGCTTCTCCCGCGACGATGTGGATGCCTACGCCGTGGAGAGCCAAAAGCGCTCCGCCGAAAGCTGGGAGAAGGGCCATTTCGACAAATCAGTCGTGGCCGTGGATGACCAGAATGGCATCACAATCCTTGGCAAAGACGAACACATGCGTCCCGGCACGGACATGCAGAACCTTGCGGGCCTAAATGCTTCCTTCGGCATGATCGGTGAGATGGGCGGCTTCAACGCTGTCGGTATCGCGCTGCATCCGGAAGTCGAAGCCATCAACCATGTCCACCATGCGGGCAACTCCTCCGGCATCGTGGATGGTGCGGCCGGCGTGCTCATCGGCTCGCGCCGTGGCGGCAAGATCATCGGTCAGGCGCCCCGCGCTCGCATCAAGGCGTTCGCTAATATCGGCTCCGACCCGGCGCTGATGCTCACCGGCCCTGTCGACGTGACTGAAAAGCTGCTCAAGCGCGCCAAGATGACCCTTGAGGACATCGACCTGTTTGAACTGAACGAAGCCTTCGCGGCGGTGGTGCTTCGCTACATGCAGGCCTTCGAGATTGACCATTCCAAGATCAACGTTGCGGGCGGTGCCATCGCCATGGGCCATCCGCTGGGTGCAACCGGCGCCATGATCCTCGGCACAGTGCTCGACGAGCTTGAGAGACGTGACCTCAACACCGCGCTGGTCACCTTGTGCATCGGCGCAGGCATGGGCACCGCCACCATCATCGAGCGGGTCTGAGAGGCGGGTAGGTGAAGCGACTGTTCACATTCGCCACCGGCCTGGTGTCGGCGTTCGCGCTGACCGCCTGCGGTGGATTGAGCGGTCGTGTGGGCGCCGCATCTTGTGCCGCGTCGGAGCGAGGTGAGTGTCCCGAAATCAATGATCGCACCTTTTTCGTCCGCGACAGCTCTCTGCTCACCTATTACGACCCGAGCGGTACCTTCTACCGCCTCGGCAGCACTGAGATCATCAAAGGCAAATGGCAGGTGGATGAAACAGGCACCCAACTGACCACTCACATCTTCCCGGCTGGCAAGTTCGGGCCTCAACCCCTCGAGGCCTTCGTCAACAGAGGGGACTCGTTGCCGGGTGACCCCGCCCTTTTGTCTGAAAACAACCGCGGTTCATTCATCCCGCTCTTCACCGAGCAATCGCTCGACGAAATCATATCACAGGTCCGCGCGCGCTGAGCGCTGCCGAGCCGATGGAGGAGACATCCATGACGACGTACAACAATTTTACCCTTGAAACCGATCGCGACGGTATCGCACTCATCACTTGGGACATGACGGACAAGAGCATGAACGTCTTCACCATGGAGGTGATGGACGAATTGGATGCACTCATCGACGAAGTCGCTGGTGACGACGCCATCAAAGGCGCTGTCATCACCTCTGGAAAAAGTGCGTTCTCCGGCGGTGCCGATATCACCATGCTCAACGGCATGTATGAGCGCTTTGACGTTGCCCGCGCGCAGGACGAGAAAGCGGCTGTCCGAGAGCTTTTTGAG
>JBCDIB010000090.1:0-8282 GCA_038749385.1 Pseudomonadota bacterium
CGAAATTCTAGCTCCAGCTTCAGACGCTTATGGATTCACAGCCACCAGATCCGATGGCAGGATTGTTCTGTCCGGTGAGGTGCCAAACCTGGCAACGCGTGAGCGGGTCAGAGCTGCCGCCACCACCGCGTTCCCTGATACGCAGATTGTAGACGAGATGGTGTTTGCGAGCGGTGCTCCTGACGGTTATGCGGCACAGGTGCAGTTCAGCCTGTCCCAGCTTGGCGCAGTTGAGGCTGGAGATGCTGGGTTTACGCCTGGTGGATTCTTTTTAAACGGTCAAGCCAAGGATATGGCCAGTTTTGATGCCGCCGGAGCCGCTTTAGGCGGTGCCATGCCGGGTGAAATGACGCTGGCCTCAAATGGTCTCACGCCACCGGTCGTCTCGCCCTACACCTGGTCAGCGGTTTCAGATGAAAACGGAGTGGAACTTAGTGGCTTCGTGCCGAGTGAAGACGTGCGAAGCGCCTTGGTGGAAAAAGCGTCTGAGATTTCAGGTTCAGTCACCGATAATATGTTGGTGGCTTTGGGCGCTCCGACCGACTTTAGCGGTGCCGCCGCATTTGGCCTCGATCAATTGTCTGGATTGAGTTCAGGCACAGCATCCCTGTCCGATAACGAGTATTCCATCACCGGCAAAGCGGCGGACAGTGCCGGCTTTGAGGCTGAAAGCGGCCGGGCTGTGGCGCCGCCCTCCGGCTTCGCAACGGCGTCATCTGCCATAGAGCCACCTGTGGTGGCGGACTATCCGTTCCGAGCGTCGTTGGAAGAGGAGGCTTTGAGGCTTACCGGCTTTGCTCCGACAAATGAAGCTCGCCAAAACGTTGAAACCATGGCCGCTGCCAAGTTCCCGGATGTTGAGATCTTGAACGAGCTGCAGATCGCAGCTGGTGCTCCAGCCGCCTACGAAGCGGGCGTGGGTTACGGTCTTGATATGCTGACACGTTTCGACAGCGGACAAGCAGAGTTGGTTGGCGACCAACTATCCGTGGTTGGCTCCGCCAGTACGGTGTCTGACTACACTGCCGCGACGGCTCAGCTCGGCACTTTTCCCGCCGGTCTGACAGAAGGGGTGATGGAAATCGAGCCTGCAATCGTGTCCCCATACCAAGTGACCATGGTTCGCAATGGGCAGGCCACTACGTTGACGGGGTTTGCACCCGACCTTGCGGCTCGCACCGCCGCTGAAGATCTTGCTGCTGTCACTTTTCCCGATGCAACAATCGTGAACCGTTTGCAGATTGCGGGCGGTGTACCGGATGGTGTGGATTATGCGGGGGCGCTGATTTTCGCCACCGATCAGCTTGCCAAACTTGAAACCGGCACCGCGACGCTGAACGACGATAGCTATTCCATAACCGGTGCCGCATTGACCGAGGGCGACTATGACAGCGTCATTGCTGAGGTTTCTGGTGATCTGCCTGCCGGATTGTCATTGGGCAGCCAGGATGTGCGCCTGCCGCTTGCCGACCCATTCATTTGGAGCGCGATGCGTAATGGAAACGGCGTGGTTTTGTCCGGCAATGTTCCGTCAAATGAAGAGAAGGAGCGGCTTACAGCCTACGCGAACTCTCGTTTTTCCGGCTTGGAGATTACGTCTGATATGACGCGGGCTGCGGGTGAGCCCCGCAACTTTGATAGTGCAGCTTCAGTGGGGCTGACCACGCTCAGTCGCATGCGCAGTGGGTCGGTGACACTGGAAGGCAGCCGAATGATCGTTGAAGGCGAAACCTTCACACCTGTGCTTCGAGACGAACTGACAAGCGCTATAGCCAACGGTTTGCCAGCCGGCTTTACAGGTGAGGCCAATCTAACGGCTCCCGATCTTGAGCCGGTGGAAGCCGATCTGTGCGACGCTCTCATTGCCGCAAGAATGTCGGAGGCCAAAATTGGATTTGAGACAGCAAAAGCCGTCATTCGCGCGGAGAGCTTTGGTCTGTTGGATGAGCTAAGCGGCATCGTTGCGCGGTGTGAGGGAACACGCTTGGAAATTGCCGGGCATACCGACAGCGATGGCAGCGAGACATATAATCAGCGTCTTAGCGAAGCACGTGCCAATGCGGTTCGCACATATATGGTGGAAGCCGGGGTCGAAGCTCTTCGCATACGCGCCCGGGGCTTTGGTGAGGCGCAACCCATCGCCGACAATGATAGCGATGAAGGCAAGGCCCAGAACCGCCGTATCGAATTCAAGATAGTGGAATAGGACGCCAATCATGATGTATCTCATTGGCCAATATTGGTTTTTTCTACTGATAGCTCTGGTTGCAGGTATTATCTGGGGCTGGGTTACGTCTGAAAAGCGAGCGAATTAATTCAGTCCTTTCGGCGTTAGCCAACATCGCCCCACCCACTGTTGCGTGGTCCAATTTGGAGCAGACATATGTTGCCTCTAGTCATTCAGACTTTCCTTCTCATCGCTATTGCCTGGATTTTGGGCTGTGTGATCGGTTGCCTTCTGCATTGGTGGTTTGGGCCGTCAACGTTACGCGGCGAGCCTTCGGAAGGGTCCACCCGCATGGCGGCGGCGGCCGTTGGCACTGCCGGTATCGGAGCAACAGCTGGCAGTTTTAGAAGCACGCGTCGGCCTCGCCTGATCGGCACTGAGTCAGAACGAGCGGCCTTGGCAGGCACTGCAGCGGACCCGGTGCCTTCGCCTATACCGCCACTTGTCTCCGATGCGGAGCCGATCGTTGAAGCGAAAACGGAAGCCGCTCCAGAAGAGCCCATTGCAGAACCCGCAGCGGCTGCAGCCATTGGTACGACGCTGGTGATTGCTGAAAATGATGAAAAAGCGAAAGCAGCGGATGCGGCAGGCGATCGGCCGGCAGCGCTTGCCGGCCCGCGCGGCGGCACCCCTGATGATCTGAAAATGGTGCGGGGTATCGGCCGTCAGAACGAAGGCCGTCTGAATGCAATGGGCACCTATCATTTCGACCAGATTGCCGCCTGGTCGGCAAGCCAGGCGAAATGGGTTGGCACTTATCTCGCATTTCCGGGCCGAATAGAACGCGAAGACTGGATCACTCAGGCAGCTCAGCTCGCCAAAGGTGAAGCAACCGAATTCTCCAAGCGCGCAGCGTCTGGGAAGGTGAAGAGTTCAAGCGGCTCAGCGGAAAAGGTGTCGGCAGACTTTGCGGGTAAGAAACCGCGTACGATGAAGGCGCCACGCAAGGCCGGTGCAGACAATCTGACCCTCATCGACGGCGTCGGCAACGCAATCGAGAAACGCCTGTTTGAATTGGGTATTTTCCACTTCGATCAGATTGCCAAGTGGACGCCGGAGAACTGCGTGTGGATTGGCAACCAGATTGGCTTTCCCGGTCGCGCCGAACGCGAAAATTGGGTGGGTGAGTCCGAGATTTTGAGTGCAGGCGGCACAACCGATCACGCGCGCCGCGTGGAAGACGGCAAGATCAAAACCAGCCGCAAGTCGACAGACGACGAAAAATAAGTCTGAAAGCCTTGGGTGAACCCACGGTTTGGTAGCAGCTTAAGCTTAGGCGGTGAGGTGAAAGTCCATCACGGCCTTGGCAAGTTTACCGCTCAATATTGGCGTCGAGCCCTGATCGGTAAGCGAAATATGTCTGGTTGGGGAACTCACAGTTTTTCGTGCGGTAAGCATGGCTTGGAATGCTTGTTTATCGACCATCGTAGAGTTGCTGGGTTGCATGATCAGCATCGGCACATGTGCCAGACCGGCAAACAGATCCCACCGAGCACTCATGGCTTCGGAGAGGTCGAGGTTCGATAGACGCTTGAGAAAATCAGGTTGCAGATCAGGGACCCACCGCTCGGCTTTCTGGGTTGTACTCTGCGCGTATGATGCACCCACCATTGCAGCAAAATCCGAGCTCTCAGCCTTTGGGAAGTGCTTCCGATCGTAGGCCATAAGCCGTTCTATGGCCTGGTCTCTGTTTTCATAAGACGCTTCTCTTCGAAGGCGATATTGCAGCCGAGCCAAGCCCGTTGCGTCCAGGGCAGGGCCTCCGTCCAACAGTGTCAACGAACGCATCGCACCGGGTCTATTGGTTGCAAGCGACAGGCACACCAATCCGCCATAGCCGCTGGCAACGAAAAATGCGTGCTCAATACCCAAGGCCGTCAGTGCGTCGATCAGATCGTCCGCATCCTTGCTGTAGCCATAAGCCCCGCTGCCCGATGCACCACGCCCGCGCGCGTCGAGTGCGATGATCGTCGCGCTGTGCGAGGAGCAGGCGACCCTTGCAAATTGATCGAATTCCCGCGCGGTACGGTCGATGCTTGGCAGGCAAACAAACACAGCCCCGCGTTGCCCAAGCGGTGCGGAACTGTGAATGCGGGCTGATAGCGGGATGCCGTCGCGGGCGCGAATGCTGCGCTGTGTAAAGCGTATGGGTTCTGGCCCCACCTCGTCTGTCGCTTTTTTACCCATGGCGGCAATGTAGCGCCCATCAGGACAAAGGAAACCGGCTATTGACCGCTAGCCTTTGCGTAGATCCGCCTCGATTTCCAAACCACTTCCGGCGATGCGCGTCTTGTAGACTTGATAATTCTCAAGGATACGCATGACGTAGTTGCGGGTTTCGGTGAAGGGTATGCGCTCGATCCAATCCACCACTTCCTCCACGCTTCGACCTGCGGGATTGCCAAAGCGGGCAACCCACTCGGACGCGCGGCGAGGACCGGCATTGTAGGCTACAAGGGTCAAGACGTATGAGCCGTTGAAGCGTGCACGCTGCTCGCCGAAATATTTCGCGCCCAGAGTGGCATTCAGGGCAGGATCGCGGGTGAGGGCGGATTTTGAATAGCGCAGGCCATGGCGTTTTGCGACGCCCTCGGCTGTACCGGGCAATAATTGTAGCAGCCCCAGAGCACCAGCCGGCGACTTGGCATCGGGGTGGAAGGCGCTCTCCTGGCGGGCGATGGAGTAGGCAAGCGCCTTGCCCACAGCCGAAATGTTTGCGCTTTTGGGGATCACGCCCAATGGAAAGGCCAGCGTGTCTGCGGGCAGGCCGCGTGTGTAGGCAAGCTTACCAACCTGCAGTGACAAATTGTAATCGCCCCGACGCTCGGCATTCAGGGCCAGCAGTGCAACTTCGCCAGCACTGTTGAGCGTCCGTCCGAGGTGGCGGTACAATAGGCTTGCGCGCCATCCATAGCCCGCATCTTCCAGCGCTTTGATGGCCTGCACCATCGGGCGGCGGGCGAACTTCGCCCGGTCGGCACCGCTGGCCCGTTGGCGGCGTAGGCCCAATTTGCGCACTCCGATTTTGGCTGAGGCTAACTGGCCGTAGAATGTGCCGGGATGGGCGGCAGCGGCCCTGTAGAACTGGCTGGCACGGTTGCGGTTGCCCCCTGCTTCTGCGGTGCGGCCCAACCAATAATTGGCGCGCGATACGCTGAGCGGCTGAGACGAGGTTTGCAGAATATTGGCAAAATGCTGCTGCGCGCGACCACGATCGCCCAAAAAGCGAAGTGCGTACCAACCTGCATGAAACTCGGCGTCAACTTTGGCGCGACGACCCGTGGCGCTGTGACCTGCCACCAAATTATAAGCTGTCGCGGGGTCGCCAAGGTCTAGCAGATCGCGTGAGATGAGGCGTCGCTCAACCCACCATTCATCCGGGTCGACCAAAACATTTGGGTCACGTGGAGCTGACAAAAGCAGTTGGGCAGCTTCGCGCGGACGGTCGGCGCGGCGCAGATATTGTATGCGGCTGAACAGAAGGCCCGCATCGCCATTCCAGCTTGGGTGGACGCGGCCAAGGGCGGCTGCGGCACCCTCACGGCGCACCACTGCACCGCGCCCTGCAGCCAGGCTTTCGGCATTGGCCAGAGGTGCCAATGCCAGTGCGGCTTTCACGCGCTCATCATAGAGCATAGCGTCCATCCGACGCTTATGGTCGGCCTTCGTCAGCAATGGTGCGAACTGTTTGATGAGCGCACTCTGCTCCTGTGTGCTCATTTTTTCGGTGTAGTAAAACGGCTTGATGATTGCGGAAGCGCGGCTTGTCTGGCCGGTCCGCATATAGGCCTGGGCCAGGGCGCGTTTGCCCTCGTCGCTCGCGGGCATGGTGCCGCCCAAGACACGGATGATCTCGCTATCGCCCAACCCCAGACGGATGACCGCGCGCTCATAGTTTGAGCGCATGGTGATCTGGCCTGGCCAGTCAGGCAGGTCGCCGGCAATCTTCGCCAATTCATTTGGTGGCACCCGCAGGGAACTTGACAGGGCGATGGCCCATGCCAGCGTTTTGCGATCCACCGAGCCGGGACGCATGGCAGCGCGTATTGCTAAAGCACGCTGCGTGTCTTTTGAGGTGACGGCGTCCATGCCTTCGCGCAATGATGCGGCGGTAGCAGTTGCGGCCATCGAGGCGATGATAAGGGCTGTGATGAGTGCGAGGGCTGGGGCGAAGCCCGGCATACGTCTCAAATGGAGCATGGAATATCTCAATATTGTCGGCAGGATAGCAGGCGGGTTTGTAAGCAGGTCTCTAGGCATCGACTTGGCTACAATTGCATGGCTTGCGTTATGGTTTTGTTAAGGCGGCAAATGAGGCGTTAAGATCGTAGCGAAGCAGCAACCCGTGTGCATTGCAGCCCCCGTGTGCCTTCAATATGGTGCCGCAACTCCGCGGGCAGCGCTTTGCTTGCCTTCGCTAACCTGATTTGAGACCTGCCATGACCGATCTTTCGCTTTTCAAAGGCTCCATGCCTGCCCTCGTCACCCCATTTACGGTGGAAGGTAAGGTGGATGAGAAGGCCTTTGGCGAATATTTGGAATGGCAGATCGCTGAAGGCAGCCATGGGCTTGTGCCGGTGGGCACGACCGGTGAAAGCCCAACCCTAACCCACGATGAGCATAAGCGGGTGGTGGGGCTGTGCATTGAAGTGGCCAATAAGCGCGTGCCGGTTATTGCCGGCGCCGGTTCCAACAATACCGTTGAGGCTATTGATTTCGCCAAATCCGCCCAGGCGCAGGGTGCAGACGGCATTCTGGTGGTCGCGCCATATTACAACAAGCCAAACCAGCGCGGCCTTGCCGCTCATTATGGCGCCGTTGCCGAAGCGACCGATCTGCCGGTTGTGCTGTACAATATTCCCGGACGATCCATCATCGATATTCTGCCTGAAACCATGGCGGCAATGGTGAAGGCGAATTCGAACATTGTCGGTGTGAAGGATGCCACGGGCAAAATCGAGCGCATTTCAGAACAGCGCCACGTGGTGGGCAAAGACTTTATCCAACTTTCCGGCGAAGACGCCACGGCGCTGGCCGTGATGGCCCATGGCGGCCACGGCTGCATTTCGGTGACGGCCAACGTTGCACCGGCCCTGTGCGCGCAAATGCAAAACGCCTGTCTGGCAGGTGACTACGCCACCGCCCTTGAGGTGCAAGACCGGCTCTTGCCGCTGCACAAGGCACTGTTCATAGAGCCGAACCCTGCGGGTCCAAAATACGCCCTATCGCTGCTTGGCAAGATGGCGAACCATGTGCGCGCGCCGCTGGTTACTATTGATACGTCGACTGAAAAAACTGTGCGCGATGCCATGGTGCACGCCGGTTTGCTGAACTGATCTTGCCGGGATGCAAATAGCACCCCATTTGTGAGCCATGGCCAAAAAACCCAAAACCAGTCAGAACGGCAAAGTTGTCGCAGAGAACCGGCGTGCGCGGTATGAATTTGCCCTCGAAGACGCCATTGAAGCGGGCATTCAGCTGACCGGCACGGAGGTGAAAAGCCTGCGCAATGGCAAGGCCATGATTGCCGAAAGTTATGCCAGTGCCGAAAATGGCGAATTGTTTCTCATCAACTCGCACATTCCGGAATATTTGCAGGCCAACCGTTTCAACCATTCCGAGCGGCGGCCACGCAAGCTGCTGGTCCACCGGCGTGAGTTGAACCGGCTCATTGGTGCCACCCAGCGCGAAGGCATGACCATCGTGCCCTTGCGGCTATACTTTAACGACCGTGGCATGGCCAAAGTCGCAATCGCTCTGGGTAAGGGCAAGAAGCTGCACGACAAGCGCGAAACTGAAAAACAGCGCGACTGGCAGCGCCAAAAGGGCCGCATCATGCGCGAGCATGGGTAGATTGCGCTGACCGGTCCAGTTCAGCCGGCATCTACCAATTGGCGGGCCCGGGCAAAAACTACGTTGAACATGTTTTCCGTCAGAACGCCCGTGTTGGTGTTGTAGCGCGAGCAGTGGTAGCTCGAAAGCACGTGCAGTCTGTCATCTGTTTCAAACAGCACATTGTGCCCGAACGGAGCGTCCTTCACGCGGTGGCCCAGCG
>JBCDIB010000091.1:0-8273 GCA_038749385.1 Pseudomonadota bacterium
GGCACGCCATATTTGTGGGCGGGTCGCAGCGGCTTGGGGGTAGATTGCTCCGCCTTCGTGCAACTGGCTTTGCGCATGGCTGCTCGCCCGGCCCTTCGCGATAGCGACATGCAGGCGGCCACACTGGGCGATGAACTGCCAAGCGACACGCCCTTAGCCAGTTTGACGGCCGGCGACTTGGTGTTCTGGCGCGGTCACGTTGGGTTGGTGTCTGCGCCCGGCATGCTGGTGCATTGTAATGCCCGCACCATGAGTGCGGTGGAGGAGCCGCTTGCAGACGCGGTGGAACGTATTGCCAATTTGTATGAACGGCCGACAGGTTTCCGCCGGATTGGCGTTTAGTACCCAGCCCCACGGTCCACCACATTGCGCAATTCTTCACCCCCGTCATGGGCGCGCATTTGCGCCACCATTGGAGGCAGAAGCGCTTTGGGCGAACTCATAGCCGCAGCATGTGGTGTGATCGTCACATTTGGGTGCAGCCATAGCGGGCTGTCCTGGGGGAGGGGTTCGGCTTCAAACACATCTAATACCGCATGGGCTAGGGTGCCCGCATCCAGCGCCGTCAGAATATCGTTCTCCACTTGAAGCCCGCCCCGCCCGGCATTGATAAGCATGCCGCCGCCGAAATAGCCGTCCTGCTTCATGGCCGCCAGAAAGTCGGTATCTATCAGGCCGCGCGTGTCGTCGGTGAGCGGCAGCAGCGAGAGCACGATGTCGGACACGCTTAGAAATTCATGCAACCGGCCCCGCCCGGCATACGATGTAACACCATCAGTAAGCTTTTCGCTCCGGGACCAACTCGCCAGCTTAAAGCCAAACGGTGCGAGCCTTTGCGCACAACGCGCGCCGATTTCACCCATGCCCAATATACCCACAGTGAGATCGCGTGCCGATGGCTGGCCGCGGTCTTCGTGCCACGAACGCTCGGCTTGTTGGCGGCGGTACATGGGGCCCTGGCGCAGCAGGTCGAGGCAATGCCACACCCCATATTCCGCCATGCGATCCGACAGATCATCTGCAACGACGCGCACAATGGGTATGGCGGGCGGATCGTCATTTGCGAACACATGGTCCACCCCCGCACCAAGCGAAAAGATAGCCTTGAGGTTGGGGAAATTGGAGAGCGAACCGGCTGGCTGTTTCCACACTACCGCATAGCGAACCAGCGGGTCGCCCACTTCGCCACCCACGACCACTTCATAATCCGGTGCCTCGGCTTGCAGCCGCCCGCGCCACAATTCCGGGTCCCACCCGGTGACCAATAGGGCGATGCGGGGCTTACTCATTGCGGGCGTTTCCGATGGCGGTCATGTCGAAAGCGGCGGCCATCAGAGCGCGGGTGTAGTCGGTCTGGGGCGCGTCGAAAATCTGCTCGGTGGTGCCTTCTTCCACAATCTTGCCGTGCTGCATCACCATCACGCGGTTTGCCAACGCCCGCACAACCTTCAAATCGTGGCTGATGAACAGATAGGCCAGATTGTGCTTGGCCTGCAGGTCTCGGAGAAGGTCGACCACCTGTGCTTGCACGCTCATATCCAGCGCCGAAGTCGGCTCGTCCAGCATCACAAAATCCGGCTCCAGGATCATGGCTCGGGCGATGGCGATACGCTGGCGCTGGCCGCCGGAAAACTCATGTGGGTAACGGTGGCGCGAGGCGGGATCGAGCCCGACTTCCGTCAGTGCCTTCACCACTCGGTTGTCCACATCCCGCGCCGTCAATCTCTCGTGCAGCCGCAACCCTTCAGCAATGATCTCTGCGACGCTCATGCGCGGGGAAAGCGACCCATAGGGGTCCTGAAATACGATCTGCAGATCGGGCCGCAACTCACGCATCTGCTTGAATGTCCTGTCGGATATTTTATCGCCCAGAAAGACGATCTTTCCTTCCGAGGAGATCATACGGGTGAGGGCCAGAGCGAGGGTGGTTTTGCCGGAACCTGACTCGCCCACCACGCCCAGCGTTTCGCCGCGCCGCACGTTCAACGACACACCGTCCACCGCCTTCACATGGCTTACGGTCTTGCGCAGGAAACCCCTTCGAATGGGAAACCACACCTTGATATCATCGCCGCTCAGCACTGTTTCAGCATCCGCTGCAACCGGCAGCGCTCGGCCGCGCGGTTCTGCGGCCAACAGGTGCTGCGTATATTCGTGCTGTGGAGTGGTGAAGATGGCTTCCGTCGGCCCTTCCTCAACAATTTTCCCGCCGGTCATCACACACACGCGGTCCGCCATGCGCCGCACGATCCCAAGGTCATGGGTGATGAACAGCATGGCCATGCCGCGCTCTGCCTGCAGGCGCTTCAGCAACTCCAAAATTTGCGCCTGAATGGTGACGTCCAGCGCCGTGGTGGGCTCGTCCGCAATCAGCAAATCTGGCTCATTGGCCAGCGCCATTGCGATCATCACCCGCTGGCGTTGTCCGCCAGACAGCTGGTGCGGGTAAGCACCGAGCCGGCTTTCAGCATCACGAATGCCGACTTCTGCCAGCAGCTTCAGCGTTTCGTCGCGCGCCGCCTTATCGCCCAGGCCACGATGAACCTTCAGCGTCTCGCCCACCTGCCTTTCGATGGTGTGCAGGGGGTTGAGCGAGGTCATCGGCTCTTGGAAAATCATCGAAATGCCGTCGCCCCGCACTTGGCGCAGCTTGGCATCGTCCGCCGTCATCAGATCATAGCCCTGATACATGACACGGCCGGACGGGTGGCTGGCGGCGGGGTAGGGCAGCAGCTTGAGAATGGAGTTGGCGGATACAGACTTGCCTGAACCGCTTTCCCCCACCAGCGCCAGCGTCTCGCCCTGCGCGATTTGGAATGACACCCGATCCACAGCCACGCTTTTTGTGCCGTCCTGGGTGAAAGCAACCGACAGATCTTCAACGCTGAGCAGTGGCGGTTTTTGAGGGTTGTCGGCTTTCAAGCGGCCACCTCCTCTTCCAGCTCTTCCAATGTCAGGCGTTCGATGTCGTCGGGCAAAAAGGCGTCGATGGCTCTGTCTTCCGACAGCATGAATGCGCAGTCTGCCATGGTGGCGCTGGCGATGTGCAGCGCATCCGCCACGTCGAGCTTTTTGTGCATGGCCCGCAGATGGGCAGCGGCGATGAGCGCGTCTTCGTCCACTTCGATCAGGCTGAAAACCTCTTCATCCAACAACGCATCGCGATAGCGGCGCGCAAGGTCTTCGCTGCCATTGGCCAGCGGTCCGATCAACGCTTCGTGCAGCGTCAGATGCGAGGTCATCAACACGACGTCGCCCCGCTTGGCAGCGCGCAACAGTTCCCGCGCTGCGTGGCTGTAATTTTCCACCGCATGGATGACGGCATTGGTGTCGCAATATATCTTTTCGTAGGCCAAGCGTTCCATCTAGCGTTCCATTGCGTCACGCGAACGTCTTGCGAGGATCGAAGGCGTCTCGCACCGCTTCGCCCACAAAGATCAACAGACTGAGCATGATAGAGATCACCGCAAAGCCGGTGATGCCCAACCACGGCGCCTGCAGATTGTTTTTGCCCTGTTGCAGCAATTCGCCAAGCGATGGCGAACCGGGCGGTAGACCAAAACCAAGGAAATCGAGGCTGGTGAGCGTGGTGATCGAGCCGTTGAGAATGAAGGGCAAAAATGTCAGCGTCGCCACCATGGCGTTGGGTAGCAGGTGGCGCCACATTATCGTGCGGTTGGGCACACCCAGCGCCCGGGCCGCTGCCACATATTCAAAGTTGCGCGCCCGCAAAAACTCGGCCCGGACGATGCCCACGAACGCCACCCATGAAAAAAGCAACATGATCCCAAGCAGGATCCAGAAACCCGGCGGCAGGATCGCCGCGATGATGAGCAACAGATAGAGCACTGGAATGGACGACCAGATTTCGATGACGCGCTGAAAAATGAGATCCACCCAACCGCCGAAATAGCCTTGAACGGCCCCTGCGGCCACGCCGATTACGGCGGAGGACAGTGTGAGGATCAACCCGAATAGGACCGATATGCGAAAGCCGTAAACGATGCGGGCCAGCACATCGCGGGCCTGATCGTCGGTGCCCAGCCAGTTCCAATTCCAGGCCGTGCATTGCGGGTCGTCCACGCCAAGCGGGTAGGTGGCGCACAGCTCGGCCGTCTCGTACATCCAGCTTGGTTTTGTGGGGGCAGACGTCGGCAGGCTGGCGTGGGTTGTGTTGTTGGAATAGCGGATTGGTGGCCAAACTACTTTGGTGTCCGGCGTTTTGATCTCTCGGAAAAAGTCGGACCGGTAGTCCATGAATGGCAGAAATCCGAGCTCCGAAAAGTCCTCCTCGCCATAATCATACAGCACGGGGAAGAAGTGCTGGCCCTCATGGTGGATGTAGAGCGGTCGCTCATTGGCGATCAGTTCGCCAAATAAAGTCACCAAGAACAGGACGGAAAAAATCCAGAGCGACCAATACCCCCGCTTGTTCTTTTTGAAATTGCTCCAGCGCCGCTGGTTGATGGGTGACAGGGCCATGCGCGGCCTGGTCACCCGCTGCACTTCACTGTGAACGGCTGTCACATCGGCCATCGTCACACGTCCCGCGTTTCAAAGTCGATGCGGGGGTCGACCCATGTGTAGACGAGATCCGACAGCAGGCTGACGACCAGCCCCAAAAGCGAGAAGATGTAGAGGGTGGCGAACACCACCGGGTAGTCGCGGTTCAGCACGCTTTCAAATCCCAGCAAGCCCAGACCGTCGAGGGAGAAAATCTGCTCGATCAAAAGCGAACCGGTGAAAAATGCCGAGATGAACGCCCCCGGAAAACCCGCAAGAATGATGAGCATCGCGTTGCGGAACACATGACCATACCACACCTGCCGTTCATTCAGCCCCTTGGCGCGAGCCGTCACAACATAGTTCTTGCGTATTTCGTCGAGGAACGAGTTTTTGGTCAGAAGCGTCGCGGTTGCAAAGGCCGCCAGCACCATGGCGGTGAGCGGCAGTGCCAGATGCCAGAAATAGTCGACAATTTTGCCAAATAGGCTCAACTCATTACAATTGTCCGAGGTCAGGCCCCGCAACGGGAACCAGTCGAAAAATGAGCCGCCGGCAAAAAACACAATGAGGAAGATGGCGAACAGAAATCCCGGCACGGCATAGCCCACCACCACGACCGCTGAGGTCCACAGATCAAATTTGCTGCCGTCAGCCACGGCCTTGCGGATGCCAAGCGGAATGGAAATTGCGTAGCTGATAAGCGTGATCCAAAGGCCCAGAGACACAGAGACCGGCATCTTTTCAATAATGAGATCGATGACCGTGACATCGCGAAAATAGCTCTCGCCGAAGTTGAAGGTGGCGTAATTGCCGAGCATCAGGAAGAAGCGTTCCAGCGGTGGCTTGTCGAATCCAAACTGCTTTTCGAGGCTCGCAATGAACTCTGGATCAAGCCCGCGCCCGCCGCGATAGGAAAAGTCCGCATCATCGGCGCCAGCGTTGAA
Organism: Pseudomonadota bacterium; assembly: GCA_038749385.1. Classification (GTDB taxonomy): domain Bacteria; phylum Pseudomonadota; class Alphaproteobacteria; order Rhizobiales; family Rhizobiaceae; genus JBCBXA01. The sequence continues at coordinate 5,451 of JBCDIB010000091.1, forward strand.
GTCTCCCCCATCGCCGCCGCTGATACGGTCTGTGGCGCTGCCGCCCTCGCCGGTCAGATTGGCAATCACCTGTTCCACCGGTCCGCCCGGTGCGAACTGTACCACGGCGAACGACACGGCCATGATACCGATCAGCGTCGGGATCATCAGCAGCAAACGGCGGAGAATGTAAGCGCCCAAGCTGCCTCCTTCAGACTATCGGGGTGATTCGGCTGTGTTGCAGGAGAATCCAGTGAACAGCGGTGTGCAAGTCAGTGCTGCCAATTCGCCCACCGTTCCATTCACCTATCGCTCTATCTGGGCGGCCTTGGCCTCGTCGTACCACCAGATGTCAGGAAAGCCGACGGAGTATAGCGGAAGTGGGTCCGGGTGGCCGAAGATATCCCAGCGCGCAAACCGGTCGAATGGATAGAAAAATTGCGGGATCACATAATCTCCGGCCAGCAGGACCCGGTCGAGCGCATGGGTGGCCGTGATCAGTGCATCGCGGTCTTCAGCAAAGATGATCTTCTCAATCAGTTCGTCGACAATGGGGTCGGCAATGCCGATAAAATTGCGCGAGCCCTCTTGGTCCCGACTGCTGGAACCCCAATAGCCACGCTGCTCATTGCCCGGCGAAAGCGACTGGCCCCAAGCCACCACCATCATGTCGAAGTCAAACGCGTTGCGTTTGTTGATATAGCTGGGAATGTCTGTGGGCTGATATTCGATTTCCACACCGATCTTCGCAAAATCCGCTTTCAAACGCAGCACCGTCTTTTCGTTCAGGGGAGACGCAAAATCGGCATAGCGGATCACGAACGGTTTGCCGGTTTCTTGGTTCACCAGCTTGCGGTCGCGGCTCAATTCCCAACCCGCTTCACGCATCAGGCCAAGCGCTTTGCGCAACCGCTGGCGCATGAGTTTGGAATGCTCCGTCGGGTCTTGGCTGCTCTGGGGCAGTTTGTAGGGTTCTGTGAACAGCTCTTCTGGCAATTGGTCGCGATAGGGTTCGAGAAGTGCAAGCTCATCACCCTTTGGCGTTCCGGAGCTGGCAAGCTCGGTGCCGGAAAAATAGCTCGTGGGCTGAAAGTAAAGGTCTGAGAGCAATGTGCGGTTAAGCGTTGTGAAATCGAAGGCAAGTATCAGCGCTTCGCGTACCCGGCGGTCCTGGAAGATCTCCGAGCGTGTGTTCATCACATAGCCCTGCATGACGCCGCGGGCGCGGTCGGCTTTGGTCTCCAGGATAATGTCCCCGCGGTCGCGGGCCGGATTGTTGTAGCGGTTCACCCAGTTGGATGCGGAGTTCTCCGTGCGCCAGTCGGTCTCGCCGGCTTTGAAGGCCTCCACAATCACCGTGCTGTCTTTGTAAAAATCGTACCGAATGGTGCTAATATTGTAGTAGCCAACATTCACGTTCAGGTCGTTGGCCCATGCGTCTTCAACGCGCTCGTAATTGACAAAGCGCCCGGCCTGAAAATCACCAATGCGGTAGGGACCCGAGCCCAATGGCGGCTCCAACGTTCCCTTGGTGATGTCGCGGGCATTGCCGTCGGCGTCCGTGCCCTCCCACCAATGTTTGGGCAGAATGTTCATCCCGCCCAGGATTTTCGGCAGCTCACGATTGCCCTTCTGATCGAAGGTAAAGGTCACTTCCCGGTCTCCGGTTTTCTCAACGCTGGTCACAGACGAATAGTAGAAGCCGATATTCGGATTGTTGGCCGTGGTGACTTCGAAGGTCCAAATAACATCTTCGGCGCTTACGGGCACACCATCGTGCCATTTGGCATCTGGGTGCAGCCGGTACGTCACGAAGGAATAATCTTCAGGATAATACAGGCCATCTGCCAGCAGGCCGTATTCAGCCGATATGTCGGCTTCGTCCATCGAAGGCTTGAGCAGTGTTTCGTAGATCAGCGTGGGTGCCGCCACATTGGTTCCCGGTGCGCTCTCACCTCTTGGCAGGATGGGGTTGAACGTGTCGAAGCTCCCGGTCGCGCCTAAGACAGTCTTGCCGCCCTGGGGGGCATCGACGTTCACATAGTCAAAGTGCGCGAAGCCCTTGGGATATTTGGGCGTGCCGTTCAGCGCTCCCGCATGACGCCATTGTCGTTCGCCATCCTGCGCGGTTCCATCGGTGGCCAGCGCCGACAAAAGGCCTCCGGCCAGAATGAAGGAAAATGCAAGGCGGGCGAGGGGACGAGCTGACGGCATGGTGGCGATCTCCATATTCGATCACCCAGATATAGCGCGTCTTTTAAACGCGAACAGGCGCGGGGTTGCCGCGCCTGTTCAAGCATTTGCGAGGTCGTAACCTCAGACCGGCAGACTATTCCGTAGCAGGTGTTTCCGGCTCTTCGCCGCCCATGCCGGTTACAGCAGGATTGTCGGCGGCGTCAGTGTTTGCGGCAGCATCGGTGCCCTCGACAGCGCCTTCGACCAGGTTTTCAGCGGCAGCTTCCGTCTCCGGTGCAACGGCAGACGCCGCTACAGTACCTTCGGCCTCGTCGCCTTCAGCCATCACTTCCATGGCAGCAGGATCAGGCAGGTCCAATGGGCTATCGGACTGGGCGTTCAAATAGGCCACTATGTTGGCACGATCTTCCACACCGCGAATGCCGGCAAAGCCCATGGCAGTGCCTTTGACATAAGTTTTTGGCTTCCACAGAAAGCCGTTCATTTCTTCCCATGTCCACTGTTTGCCCTCGCCATAGGCCAGCAGCGCTTGTGAGTAGCCATAACCATCGACCGAAGCGATATCGCGGCCCATGACGCCGTGAAGAGCAGGGCCAACACCGTTGGCACCGCCGGGCTCCACATTGTGGCAGCTGGAGCACTTCTTGA
>JBCDIB010000092.1:0-8156 GCA_038749385.1 Pseudomonadota bacterium
GCTGACGGAGCTGGAAGCCGGTTTGGCCAAGCAAAGCGACATGACGCGCTTTGGCGTGATGAAACATCTCAAGGTGCTCGAGGCTGCCAATCTGGTGAGCACCCGCAAGGTTGGTCGTTTCAAGCACCATTATTTGAATGCCGTTGCGGTGCAGGCGGCGCTGGACCGCTGGGTCAAGCCGTTTCGTGTGCGGCCTCTGGCGCAGCAGCTTCTAAACATCAAAAGGCAGGCAGAAGGAGCACAGTCTATGGGTGAAAACGACAAACCGGATTTTGTGTTGTCGACATATATCAACGCCGCCCCGCAGGCGGTTTGGGATGCGCTGGTCAAGGCGGAACACGTGAACCAGTACCAGTTTCTAGGCGGCTCTATGGTGTCTGAGTCGGAGCAGCCCGGACGTTTGGATCAACTTTATCCTGATGCCTCTCCCATGCTCGGCATGGAGATCTTGGTTGAGGATCCGCCCGGCGTTCTCGAGTGCAGCTTTGAGCCACGCTGGCCGGGGCCGGACGGGGAGGTACCAACATCGCGGTGCCGCTATGAGATTGAGGAAGTGGCAGGCGCCTCAAAACTGACGGTGCTGCACTTCGGCTTGACCCCCGGCCTTGAGGGTGTTGCCGACGGTTGGGCCAAAACTCTCGCCAGTCTGAAATCCTATCTCGAAACGGGCGAAGGCATGCGCTTTCCCCTGAATGCCGCTTGAGGAGCTGACCCATGACATCAGAATTGACTGCACTTGCCGTGCTTGCCCTCTTCGCCGGTGGGCTTTGGATCCCGTACATCGTTGCGGTCAACATGCAGCCGGAAGAAGAAGGGCGGCCCAACCCGTTTGTTTCACCGCCGGACGTTAACAAACAACCGGATTTTATGCGCCGCCGGTTTCGTGCCCATTTGAACCTGCTGGAGCAATTGCTGCCCTTTGCGCTGCTGATCATAATTGCTCATCTCGCCGGGATATCGAACGCCATTACGGTTTGGGTGGCTTGGATATTTGTTGTCCTGCGCGTTGCCTACGCTGTTGTCATGATCAACGGCAAGCCGGAATGGGCGTTGCGCCCGATCATTTTTACAGCTGGTTTCGTCTGCATTCTGGTGTTGGGTTGGCAGGTGTTGGCGGGTTAGCACCAGGTTTCCATGTGGATTTAAAGGGTCGCTTCGGCGACCTTTTTTTGTGCCGCCTCCCGCGCCACTTGGGCATCGACATAGCGAACGTAAAGCGTGGCCAGAACGCCGCACACGCAGGACGCCAGCATGACAAGGAGCAGCGGGTAGACGCCGGACTCCGGATTGAGAAGCAGACCCGCGATCACTGAAAGCGCCGCGCCGCCACCGATCATGGACGCCCCGCCCAAACCTGAGGCGGACCCGGCAAGGTGAGGGCGCACAGAAACCATGCCGGCATTGGCGCTGGGCAGGGTCATGCCATTGCCAAAGCCAACGAAAAAGATCGGTCCGAAGAAGGTCATGGGGTGGCTGAACCCCACCAGAAACAGGGCCAATGACAGCAGCAGGCCGAAGCAGGCCACCACGCTGCCGACAAACATCATGGGCGTGATGCCCACGCGTTTTGCATAGCGGCCGGAGATGAAATTGCCGCTCATGTAGCCCAGCGCGATGAACAGAAAGCTTTTGCCGACATCCGAAGGCTCCATGCCAAGAATGACCGTGGCGACGTAGGGTCCCCCACCCAGAAACGCGAAGAATGCACCGGATGCGAAGGCAGCGGTCGCGGTGTAGCCCCAAAAACGGCGTGAGCGCAGCAGTTCGGGGTAGGCTTTGAATTGCGCTGAAAAACTGCCCGACTTGGTGTGGTTGGTCTCACCAAGATCGAACCACACCACCGCCAGCACCATGGCCGCCGTAAGAAACAGGAATTGGAAGGTCGACGCCCACCCAAACCATTCCTCCAAATATCCGCCCACAATGGGCATGATCATGGGAACCAATGTCATGCCCATGGTCACGTAGCCAATCATGGACGCTGCTTCTTCGGTGCCCACCATATCCCGCACAATAGCGCGGCTAAGCGCAAAGCCGGATACGATAACGGTTTGCACCATGCGCCCGAACATCAACATGGCGAAGCTGTCCGCCGTGGCGCAAATTGCCGTGCCCAACATGAACACGCCGAAACAGGCCAGCAGCACAGGGCGGCGGCCATAACGGTCTGACAGGGGGCCGATGATGATTTGCATGATGGCGGTGCCGGCCAGATAGGCCGATACCAGCAATTGCACCGTGGCGTAGGGCACGCCGAAATGTGCCGCGATGCCGGGCATGGAAGGCAGGAAGATATTCAAGCTGGCCGCGCCAAGCCCGGCGACAAGAACAAGCGTGATGATATTGGGAGCCGAACGGCGATTCAAAAAAGCCATTGGCCCTTTGTATGCCCATTGGCGGGAATGGCTAGGTGATATTTGGGCGGCATGGCGGTGTGAAACGGATATTACGATCCTAGAGCGGATTGCTGCGTTTCATCAGCTGTTCCCAACTTCGACGTCAAAAAGGCGGGCCGGGGCCCGCCTCATTTGCTCTGTTTGCCTTGCGGTCTAGGAGACGGCCTGCATGTTTTTCAGCCCAAGCTCGTAGGTTTTGCCAAGCATCTTATCCATGAACAGGCCGAAGATGCGGAAGACCGGGTTGAAGCCCATGTCGGACGTGACTGTCCAGGTCACTTTCGAACCGCCAGTGGCGTTCGGCTCCGCCGAGATTGTTTGAACCGGCTTGCCCATGGCACCCAGGTCGATGAGGTGGGTAACACTGTTGCCCGTGACGGCTGTAACAGTCTGCGTACCTTTGCCTTCCTTGCCTTCAAACCGGAAGCCAGCGCCAACCCCTGACTGCGGACCGAAAGGGGTGATCTTTAGGCTTGGGTCCGTGGTGCAATAGGGGTTGAAGGTCTGGAAGCCTTCGGTTGATGCCACACGGGCCAGGAGTTCGACCGGAGCAACGGCAACATTCGTGCTGCGTGTGACGATGACTTTGCGCGGCAAAAGCAGTGCTACGAGGGCGATTGCGGCGATGATGGCGATGGCTGTGTAGAGAATGGTCATTGGATTGTTCCTTTGCTTAGTCGGTTGGTCATTTGGTTGTGAGCGGGGATTTTTTGTCCCTTCTGCCCCCATGACGAACGAGAAGCGCACCAATCGACATCGGTGCGAAAAAATATGAAAAAAATTTTGGGCACTGATTTATCGCGAAGACGTAATTCAGAAAACGCAATGCAATCGCGGTCGCAGCCAGATGGCTGGCACCTTGCTAACACAACCAAACAAGGCCGACCTTTGCGGGCGTTATTGCAACGCTCCGAGCCTGGTCATGCCAAGCCTATTTTTGTCGGGTTCTCTGCCGTTGCCGTTCCCGAAACCGCGCGCGATCTTCGTCTGAATAGCGGTTGATGCAATGGTGGCAGCTCACCCCGGCTTCATATTCGGGGCGAGTCATTTCGTTGGGTGTCAGGGGCAGGCCGCAGGCGTGGCACAGTTCGTGGGGGCCTTCGGCTAGGCCATGGCTAACGCTGACGCGCTGATCGAAGACGAAGCACTCTCCCTGCCAGCGGCTTTCGGTTTCCGGCACCTGTTCGAGATATTTCAAAATGCCGCCCTTGAGGTGAAAAACGTTCTCATAGCCACGCCCTTTCAAAAGGGCAGTCGATTTTTCACATCGTATGCCGCCGGTGCAGAACATTGCGATGGGGGCGGTCTTGTCTTCGGGCAAATTGTCTTCCGCCCATTTGGGGAACTGGCCGAAGCTATTGGTCTTTGGGTCAAGCGCCCCGTCAAAGGTGCCGATGGCGACCTCGTAATCATTGCGCGTGTCTACCAATGTCACGTCTGGGCGGGCGATCAGCTCGTTCCATTTATCGGCTTCTACATAGGTGCCGACGGTGTGGCGCGGGTCTATGCCTTCGACGCCCATGGTCACGATCTCCCGCTTCAGCCTAACTTTCATGCGCTTGAACGGTTGGTCGGCGGAGGCGCTCTCTTTCCACTCTAGCTCGGCAAAGGGATTGGTATCTTCATGCTGCAGCGCCTCAAGCCAAGCGAGGAAACCTGCCAGATTTTTTCCCTGCGCTGCAATCGTCCCGTTGATGCCCTCGGGCGCAATCAGCAGTGTACCGCACAGACCATGCGCGGCCACCGCTTGCGTGATGGGCGCACGCAGGGCTTCATGGTTGGGCAGGGTCACGAATTTGTAGAGCGCCGCGATCTGCCATTCTTCAGTTTTAACTTCGGTCTTCGCTACAGTCATGGCACGCGATATGATCTTGGTGGCGGGCAAACGCAAGCCGTTGGGATGTGGATATGCACTCGTCGCAAACGCGATTGCCCGCCGGCACTCGACTGATAAAGGTGGACTCCGCATCCAAGTTTCAGGGGATCCGCTATGGCGCAGCCGAATATTCTCATCATCATGGTGGACCAGCTGAACGGGACCCTATTTCCCGATGGCCCGGCGGATTGGCTGCACGCACCGCACCTCAAGAAACTGGCTGCCCGATCCGCGCGGTTCGCCAACACCTATAATGCTTCGCCCCTTTGCGCACCTGCACGGGCCAGCTTCATGTCAGGGCAGTTGCCCAGCCGTACGCGGGTGTATGACAATGCGGCAGAGTTCTCGTCCGACATTCCAACTTACGCCCACCATCTTCGCCGGGCTGGTTATTACACCGCGCTTTCCGGCAAGATGCACTTCGTGGGGCCAGACCAGCTGCACGGCATGGAAGACCGCTTCACCACTGACATTTACCCCGCTGATTTTGGCTGGACGCCGGATTATCGCAAGCCTGGCGAGCGGATCGACTGGTGGTATCACAATATGGGGTCGGTCACCGGTTCCGGTGTGGGCGAGATTTCCAATCAAATGGAATATGATGACGAGGTGGCCCACCACGGTGTGGCGAAGATCTATGATCTGGGCCGTGGAAAGGGCGCAAATGCGGGCGGTGGGCGGCCCTGGTGCATGACCGTCAGCTTCACCCACCCCCACGACCCCTATGTCACACGCCAAAAATATTGGGATCTATATGAAGATTGCGAGCATCTGATGCCTCGTGTCGGACCGATCCCATTTGAACAGCACGACCCCCAAAGCCAGCGCATTTTGCAGGCCAATGATTATGGCAATTACGATGTGACGGATGAGGATGTGCGCCGCTCGCGCCGGGCTTATTTTTCCAACATATCCTATCTCGACGACAAGGTGGGCCATTTGCTTGAGGCGCTGGAAGGGACGCGGCAGGCGGAGGACACGGTGGTGATTTTCCTGTCAGACCATGGCGATATGCTGGGGGCCCGCGGGTTGTGGTTCAAGATGAGCTTCTTTGAGGGCTCAAGTCGCGTGCCGCTGATGATTGCCGCCCCTGAGAAGCTCGGGGTGTTTGCGCCTGGCAGGGTGGAGGTGCCGGTGTCGTCCATCGACCTTGCGCCCACGCTTGCCGCTCTTGCCGGTGCCGACATGGCAGATGTGCTGCCGTGGACCGAAGGTGTCGACCTGGCCCCGGTGGCCGCCGGCGGTACGCGCCAGCCCGTGGCGATGGAATATGCCGCCGAGGGCACATATGCGCCCATTGTGGCGCTGGTCGATGATGTGAATGGTGCCCGGTTCAAATTCACCCGGAGCGCCACCTTGCCGGACGGGACGAAAGACCCCGAGCAGCTCTTCGATTTGACGAATGATCCCGATGAGCTGACCAATTTGGCCACTGACGCTGCCCATGCGGGCACGCTCGGCTACTTCCAGAAACTGGCCGATACGCGCTGGGATCTGGACCGCTATGACAAAGACGTGCGCCAAAGCCAGGCCCGCCGCCTCGTAACGTATGATGCCCTGCGCAAGGGCGACTATTATCCCTGGGACTTCCAGCCCCTGCAAAAAGCCAGCGAGCGCTACATGCGCAACCATATGGATTTGAACGTGCTGGAGGCGAACAAACGGGTGTAGGCAAAAACCGGCGCCCTTCAAATATTAGCGCCGGTTTGTTCTGCTTATGCCTTTAGCAGTTCCGCCTGGTTTGCGAGGATCCGGTCTTGATTGGCCATGATCTGCGACTGCTTTTCAAGCATTTGCTCTTGATTGGCGATGAAGGCTTCTTGATTGGAGATCATGCGGCTTTGGTTTTCGATTAGGTTTGGCTGACGCGATAGCAGACCGCCTTGGTTTTCGATGAAGCTCTCTTGATTGGAGATCATCTTCTGCTGGTTGCTGAGAAGCGATGGCTGATTTTCCAGTAAGATAGCCTGATTTCCGATGAAATCACCCTGATTTGACAGCATTTTTTGCTGATTGCTTTTCAGCGCGGGCTGATTTTCGATGAGGGTCTCCTGATTGCCAATGAAGGCTTCTTGATTGGAGATCATTTGCTTCTGGTTGGTCTTCAGCGTCGGCTGATTGGCCAGCAGGCCGGATTGGTTCTCGATGAAGCCTTCCTGATTGGAAATCATCTGCTTCTGATTGGTCTTCAGCGCGGGCTGGTTAGACAATAGTGTGGCCTGCTCGGCCAGAAATTTGTCCTGATTGGCGAGCATCTGCTGTTGGTTGGCGGCTATCTGTTCGGTTGATGGCATGACATGCGTTCCAAGATTGAGGCAATGCGCAGAGACCCCACGGAACACGTGGGTGCTGCGCAGCAAGCGAGCGTCATTGCTGTTAAGGGAGGATAGAAATATGCACAGCCGCTCCGTTGCGGCTCTACGTCAGTACCGTATGCGCTTACCATAAGGTGCGCAAGGGCGGCTGCCCCAACGAGATTTTCAGGCCTGTGTAAAGCGCCGGCTAACGCGGTACGCGCAACCACATGGGTTTGAAGATGCTGGAGGCGAACAAACGCGCGCCCTGAGCACGTCAGCTCTTCACAGCATGGCCCATATAGATGATTGCAGTGGTGGGAACGCGCCCGAAGGTCGGGGTCAGTTTGCGGTCCAAGCCGCGCGGGCCCAGGCCCTGTAATTTGCTCACTTCAAAGGCGCGCTCGATCAGCATGGCCGTCAAGCGCTTTGGAGGGATGAACAGGTCGGGATCATGGGTGCCCTGGGGCAGGAGACCTAAAATGTCCTCGGCCACCGTTATGACTGCGAACCGCGACAGAGGATTCTTGGCAATGGTGTCGAAGAAAAAGATACCGCTGGGTTTGAGGACGCGGTGCACCTCGTCCAGCACTTTTTCCAGGTCCGACACATGCTCCAACACATCCACGCAAACCACATAGTCGAATGAAGCATCGGCGTAGGGTAGCTCCTCGCCAACTCCCACGGCATAATTGATATCAAGTCCTTCTTCATCCGCATGCCTCCGGGCGGCAGCAATGGCTTCGGCGGCAGGGTCGATGCCGCTTACCGATGCGCCGCGCCGGGCCAGCGGTTCGGCCATAAAACCGCCGGCGCAGCCAAGGTCGAGCACAGCCGCGCCATCCCAGTTTGCCGTTTTGTCGAAGGTTTTGAGCCGCCCGTGGACCATGTTGCGCAAAGTGCGCAGCCACATAATGTCGTCATTCCACCACTGGTCTGCCACGCCATCGTAGATGTTTTTGTTGCGCTCTATTGGGGCGGGGGACGCGGTGGGGGCCATGTAGGGAACCTTTTTTCGATAGGCTTCGTAACGGTCGCCATGGATGGCGATGAAGCGGCGTTCTTTCAGTTTTGGCGCCAGCAAACAGTAGGCTGTCCACACTACTGCCAGCGCCAGTTGGTCCGGTGTCCAGGTGGGTACCGTCCACAGTGTCAGTGCGAAGGCCAGATAGATGGGGTGGCGCAGGAAACGGTAAAGCCCATGGGTGGGCATATCGGGGAATTGGGGGCGCCGGTTTTGCAGCAGCGCAAGCCAGCCCAATGCCCCCGACTGCAATTGCAGGCTGGAATTGAGAATGGCGAGGCCAAGAAATGTCCAGCTGAGGGCGTACAGACCGCTCAGAGCATAAAGCACCCATCCTTCGGCTTGCCACCAGACAATGCCCGATGGCGACCAAAGCTGGAAAGCTAAAATGAGTTGAACCGACGCCAGGAGGGCGTAGCTGGTTGTTTGTAACGTCTTGGCGGCATCCGGCGGTGCAAGAAGGTTGAGAAATGCGCGCCCGCGCTTGGTCAAAAGAAACGAGTGGGCCAGCGGAAATTGCAGAACAAGCATCGCATTGACGATGATGGCCAGCGGCCCCTCGAAAC
>JBCDIB010000093.1:0-8039 GCA_038749385.1 Pseudomonadota bacterium
AAATGTGCGCATCGTGGACCCGGCGCGGAATATAGACGGCATCGGCCATGTCCTGATGGCGCAAGGCGTTATTGCGTCTTGCGAGCTGGGGCCGCTGCCGGACAACCTGCCCCAACAATGCGAGATAATGAATGGGCGGGGCAAAATCGCCCTGCCCGGCTTGATCGACAGTCATGTGCGCGTTGGAGAACCCGGAGCCGCACACCGCGAGACCTTTGACAGCCTTGGCCAAGCCGCTGTGGCCGGTGGCGTCACATCCGTGCTCATGCTGCCGGATACGGACCCAGTGATCGATTCCCCGGCCATGGTGGATTATGTGACTGCCCGTGCCCGACACTTGTCAGCGGCGCACATTTATCCGGCGGCTTCCCTCACCAAGGGACTTGCGGGCAGGGAAATGTCCGAAATTGGCCTTTTGCGAGAGGCAGGTTGCCGAGCCCTCTACCATGGCCCCTATTCCATGACTGACCCGGTGGTGTTGAAACGCACCCTCACATATGCGCGGGATTTCGGTGCCCCGGTGATCTGTGAGACTCAGGACGAAGCGCTCGGCGCGGGCGCGATGAATGCTGGCCTCAATGCAACGCGTCTTGGCGTAAGTGGCAGTCCGGTGGAAGCGGAGATCATTCCACTTGAACGCGATATGCGCCTGGTAGCCATGACAAGCGCACAATACCATGCAGCGCAGATCTCGACCGCTGAAAGCGTGGACATCATCCGCCGCGCCAAGGCCAAAGGTTTGCCGGTCACGGCTGGCGCGTCGATTAACCATCTCACGCTCAATGAAACCGATATTGGTGATTACCGGACTTTCATGCGCCTGCTGCCGCCCCTGCGAACCGAAGACGACCGCATCGCGATGGTGGAGGCCCTCGCCGATGGCACGATTGACGTTCTGCACTCGGCCCACGACCCGCAGGATGTCGATGTGAAACGACACCCTTTCTCCCAGGCGGGGCACGGCGCGATTGGCATAGAAACACTTTTGGCCGCCGCGCTGAGAATGCACCAAAATGAAAGCGCGCCGCTGCACCGGATCATCGCGGCCTTGACCGCCAATCCAGCAGCTGCCTTTGGCCTGAACGCAGGCTCGCTGGCACCCGGGTCGCCGGCGGACTGCACATTGGTGGATCTGGACGCCCCCTTCGTCGTGGACCCCGAAGAGTTGAAATCCCTGTCCAAAAACACAGCGTTTGAAAAATCACGGTTTGAAGGCCGAGTGGAGCAAACATTTGTTGGTGGTTTGCTTGTACACACCCACGCCAGCGCAAGTTGATTTATGGATTGCGAAACAGATAGGATGAAATTCCTGTCAAAGCACGGCGCGTTTTAGTGTGGAGCGTCATATGAGGGTGTTGGATGCCAGATCCGATTAGTTGGGCCGCCGCGCTGCCTTGGCTGCTGGGTTTTCTTTGCCTTGGTTACGCATTTGGTTCAGTGCCCAGCGGGCTTCTTCTCACGCGCATGGCGGGCAAAGGCGACATCCGTAAAGTTGGCTCGGGCAATATAGGCGCCACCAATGTGCTTCGCACCGGGGACAAGAAGCTGGCGGCTGCCACCCTGATCTTCGATGCGCTCAAGGGTGTCATTCCAGTTCTCTTAGCCCAGTCCTATGGTGGGCCTGATGCTGCGGTCTGCGCCGGTCTTGGTGCGTTTCTGGGGCATTTGTTTCCAGTCTGGTTGGGTTTCAAAGGTGGCAAGGGCATTGCAACCTATGTTGGCCTCGCCTTTGCGTTTGCCTGGCAGGCCGGTCTTGCCTTTGCAGTGGTTTGGCTTGCGGCAGCCGCTCTTTCACGCATGTCGTCCTTAGCCGCGCTGCTGGCCACGATCGCGGTGCCCGTGGTGCTGTTTCTGACGGGGCACGTTCAACAATCAGAGCTTTTCGCCCTCCTCACCGTCCTTGCCTGGTTCGCACACCGGCAGAACATCAAACGCATATTCACCGGCACCGAGAGCAAGATTGGACAGGCGTCTTGATAGGCCGAACCCATAATGGGCTGCCCGACCTCAGCTACGAACAGAAGTTAGCCTGGTTGCAGCTAATACGCAGCGATGGCGTGGGGCCGATTACCTTCCGCGATTTGCTCAACTTCTGCGGCTCGGCAGAAGCTGCGGTGGACCGATTGCCGGAGATCGCTGCCAAGACACCGGGCAAAAAAATCCGAGTCCATCGCCGTGGGGACGCTGAAAAGGAAATGGACGGGCTGTCCAAACGCGGTTGGCGGCTCATCGCGCGGTGCGAAGCCGACTACCCGCAGGCCTTGTCCCACGTGCCCACCGCTCCGCCTTTATTGGCCGTTGCCGGCGATGTGGAAGCCCTGAGGCGGCCGTCCATCGCTCTTGTGGGCTCTCGAAACGCTTCGGCAAACGGAATTCGCCTGGCAGGCATGCTAGCGGCGGAAATTTCCCAAGCCGGATTGTCGGTTATCTCGGGTTTTGCCCGGGGCATCGACACTGCCGCCCACAAGGGCGCGCTGGTGCCGGGTGGCACGGTTGGCGTCTTTGCCGGGGGGCTGGACATTATTTATCCGGCCGAGAATCTCGATCTGGCCACCGCCATGGTGGACAACGGCTGCTGCATGGTCTCCGAATTGCCACTGGGCACCCGACCACGCGCGCAGGACTTCCCCCGGCGTAACCGCATCGTGGCGGGCATTGCGCTGGCGACATGCGCGGTTGAAGCCAGTCCGAAGTCCGGTTCTCTGATCACCGCTCGCCTGGCCAATGAGATGGGCCGCCTGGTCTTCGCTGTGCCAGGCTCTCCCCTCGACCCGCGAGCCAAGGGTACAAACCGCCTGATCGCTGAAGGGGCCTCAATTCTTACTGAGCCGGCAGAATTGGTAAGGACAGTGCTGCCGCTCATAGAAAGCGAGGACGAATTCAACGCCGCCATCGCGGTGGGCAAAAAACCGCGCCCGGGCTTGAAGCTCAACGACGCCAAACAGGCTGAGTTTTTTGAAAGCGGCAATGATCGTGAAGCGCTGGTTGAGCAACTCCTGACCGCCGACGATCTCGGTGACGAGTTGGCTCAGACCCTGACCGACCCAGCTAGAAGCGGCTTTTCCGAGGCAGCAGACCGCGAAGCCCATGTGGACCCGAACGCGCAAATGGCCGTTGCAGGGACGTTGAAGGGTGAAGCAATTGAACCGGCCGATGTTTTGGGCTTTCTGTCCGCCAGCCCAACCCACCTGAACGATCTCATCCGTATGTGCGGTGTGCCGCAGTCACAGCTGCGGCTGATCATTATGGAATTGGTGATGCAAGGTCTCGTTGAAGACCAAAATGGTTACATCACGCGTCTGGATCGTTGATCTGATCCAACTGCTCGCGCCACCAGTCGATTGTGTGCTCATGAATGAGATTCTGTTCAGACGAAGCGTCTTTTTGCCCGCTTCCGCCTTGCCGGCTATCTGAATGTTCAAGTTCCTCGACCAAAGCCAAAGCTTCATGACGCGCCATGCTGAGTAGATGAGCAAGCATCTGAAGCTGCCTGCTGTTCGCAAGCTTTTGAAGTTCCGCCAGCATTGAGCCGATATACTCGGCATGGGATTTGGTATCAGCGGCTTCGCTGTCAATTTGAGTTGCGGGTGCCATTGGCTCTTCAAGTTCCCCTGCCATCGCACACTAAGCTCCCCTGCTGTCCTACAAATCCACTATCAGAGTAATGTGCTCGCACCGGAGAGGTTGCATTAAATTTAAATTATCAACTTATAGTTGTGTAAATTGAATGCAATTCCTCCGATCAGCTATATTGATTAGGGCGGCGCTTGTGACGCGTGTGCGGCGATAAGAGCATAGGAAAGAAAACATATGCCACCCCAGACACCCATGATAGAGGCCATTGAACAGGTCGCTTTGTCCTCATTAGCTTGACGATTGGCCTTCGATTAGCCACTTCCACGGCGACGTAACCGGTATTTTGCCGTAGAATCGAAGGTTTCCGATGCAGCTTGTCATCGTCGAGTCGCCTGCAAAGGCAAAGACCATCAACAAATATCTGGGCAAGGATTTCAAAGTCCTGGCCTCCTACGGCCATGTGCGCGATCTGCCGTCAAAGGATGGCTCGGTGCTGCCGGACGAAGATTTTGCCATGTCCTGGGCAGTGGACACCAAGTCCAAACCGCGTGTCACGGAATTGGTGAAAGCTGCAAAAGCATCCGATAAGATCATCCTTGCAACCGACCCCGACCGCGAGGGCGAGGCCATTTCCTGGCATGTGCTGGATCTTCTGAATGAAAAGAAGGCCGTCAAAGACAAGCCCGTGCAGCGCGTGGTGTTCAACGCCATCACCAAAAAATCCGTTCTGGATGCGATGGAGCATCCGCGGGATATCGACGCACCATTGGTGGAGGCTTATCTGGCCCGCCGCGCGCTGGATTATCTGGTGGGCTTCAATCTGTCGCCCGTGCTGTGGCGCAAATTACCCGGATCTCGATCGGCGGGCCGCGTGCAATCCGTGGCACTCCGCCTGGTCTGCGAGCGTGAAGCCGAGATCGAGCGATTCAAGCCGCAGGAATATTGGACAATTCTCGCTCAGCTGAAAGCCGGCACTGCGCCGGTTGAGGCGCGACTGACGAGCTATCAGGGTGATAAGCTGGGCCGCCTCGACGTGACCAACGAGGCAAAGGCGACTGAGATTAGGGAGATGCTGGAAGCGGCAAACTTCCGCGTTGCTTCTGTTGAGGCCAAACCAACGCGCCGCAATCCACAAGCCCCGTTCACCACCTCCACCATGCAGCAGGAAGCGTCGTCCAAGCTGTCATTTGGTGCAAGCCGCACCATGCAGGTGGCGCAACGGTTGTATGAAGGAATTGAGTTGGGCGGCGAGACCGTGGGTCTGATCACTTACATGCGGACCGATGGCGTGGACATGGCCCCCGAAGCCATCACCGAGGCGCGCGACAGCATCCAGAGCCAATTCGGCACCAAATATCTGCCGCAGGCAGCTCGCAAATACACGTCGAAAGCCAAAAACGCCCAGGAAGCCCATGAGGCCGTGCGTCCAACCAGCTTCAAGCGCCATCCAAGGGATATGAAGAGCTATCTCGAGGCTGACGAGTTGCGCCTGTATGAGCTGATCTACCGCCGTGCGCTGGCCAGCCAAATGAACGCCGCCGAGATTGAGCGCACGGCCGTGGACATTGAAGCCACCGCCAACGGCAAAACCGCCACCGTCCGGGCCAACGGCTCGGTGGTCACCTTTGACGGGTTTCTGGCCGTCTACGATGTCAAATCCGACGATGATGATGACGCCAAACGCCTGCCTGCCATGAGCGTTGGCGACACGCCATCCCGGGAAGCCATCGAGGCCAGCCAGCACTTCACTGAGCCCCCTGCCCGTTTCTCGGAAGCTTCGTTGATCAAAAAGATGGAAGAGCTGGGCATTGGTCGGCCGTCCACCTATGCCGCCACCATCGCCACGCTGCAAAACCGCGAATATGTGGAGATAGAAAAACGCCGGATCACCCCGCAGGCCAAAGGCCGTCTGGTCACAAGTTTCCTGGAACGTTTCTTCGACCGTTATGTGGAATATGAGTTCACGGCGGGTATGGAAGAGCAACTGGACCGTATTTCCGCTGGAGAGCTGGAGTGGCGCGATGTGCTGCGCGAGTTCTGGACGCAATTCAAAGGGGCAGTGGACGACACCAAGGATCTGCGGGTCTCGGAAGTGCTCGACACGCTGAACGAAGAGCTGGCCTACGTTGCCTTCCCCGAGAAGGAAGACGGCGGCGACCCACGCGTTTGCCCCACCTGTGCGGATGGCCGACTGAGCCTGAAGGTTGGCAAGTTCGGCGCATTTGTTGGCTGCTCCAACTACCCTGAATGCAACTTCACACGCCAGTTAGGCCAGGATGTTAGCGAAGCCGAGGCCGCCGCTGCCGCAGGCCCGAACGTTTTGGGCATTGATCCCGACAGCAGCGAAGAAGTAACGCTGCGCACGGGCCGCTTCGGCCCCTATGTGCAGCGTGGCGAAGGCAAAGAAGCCAAGCGCGGATCGATTCCCAAAAGCTGGCCGCTGGAAGAAATTGATTTCGAGAAGGCACTGCAACTTCTTTCCTTGCCGCGAGAAGTGGGAACGCACCCTGAAACGGGCAAAGCAATCGTTTCGAACTTTGGGCGTTATGGCCCCTACGTCCTGCACGATGGCAAGTATGCAAGCCTCGACAGCGAAGACGAAGTTTTCACCGTTGGCATCAACCGCGCTGTGGATGCGATTGCGCAGAAGGCCGCCGGTGGTGGCCGGGGGCGCGGCGCTGCCAAGCCTCCGCTCAAGGAGTTGGGCGAGCACCCGGATGGCGGACCAATGACCGTCAAAGACGGTCGCTTTGGCGCATATGTGAACTGGGCGAAAGTGAACGCAACCCTGCCCCGTGACCTCAAGCCAGAGGATGTCACGGTGGAACGCGCACTGGAATTGCTGAACGCGAAAATCGCCAAGGGTCCTGCTAAAAAGCCAGCCAAGAAAAAGCCAGCTGCAAAAAAGAAGCCCGCCGCTAAGAAACCGGCCGCGAAGAAGAAGCCGGCAGCTAAAAAGCCTGCTGCTAAAGCGAAAGCCGAGTGACCAAGAAAGCTGTGAGCCGCAAAGCTACGAAAACGAAAGGCCTGCCCTCGCGCGAGGCCATACTCGACTATTTAAACACCAGTCCCGGCGGTGGCGGCGGCAAACGGGAAATCGGCAAACATTTTGGCGTCACTGGCAGCAACAAGATCGCTTTCAAAGCCCTATTGAGGCAAATGGAAGATGACGGGCTGATCGAAAAGGCAGGCAAACGCTTTGTGCCAGCAGGCCAGCTGCCTTCGGTTCTTGTGTTGGACATTATCGAGCGCGACCGTGACGGCGATTTGATTGCCACCCCTGCCAATTGGGATGACGGTAAAGGCCAGGCGCCGAAGCTGGAACTCGTGCAATCGCGCGAGAAAGGTCAGGCCGCTGGTATTGGCAGCCGTGTTTTGGCACGCATCATGGACAGCCGCGAAGATAATGGCCGACCCCGCGCCAGGGTTATGAAGCGGTTGAGCCGCGAAAAAACCGTGGAGCTGGGCGTTATCCGCAAAGCCGCCGATGGCACGTTGCGCGTTATGCCAGTGGAGAAGCGCAAATCGGAATTGCTGGTGCAACAGGGCGCAGAGAACAAAGCCCAGGATGGCGATCTGGTGGAGGTCTACGTTCAGAAGGTTACCCGCGCCAACTCGTCCATGGGCATGCCCCGGGCACGGGTGGAGAAAGTCGTCGGCGCATTGGACAATGAATATGCTGTGACGACCATCGCGCTTCACGCCCACGGCATACCGCACGTTTTTCCTGAAGAGGTGATGGCGGACGCCCAAGCGGTCAAACCAATTACAAAACCTGCCAAGCGGGAAGACTGGCGCGACCTGCCGCTCATTACAATCGACCCAGCAGACGCCAAAGATCATGATGATGCGGTGCACGCCGCGCCGGACGAAGATCCTTCCAACCCCGGAGGCTACATTTGCACGGTCGCAATCGCTGACGTTGCGGCCTATGTGACCACCGGCAGCGCGATGGACCACGAGGCCCTCAAGCGCGGCAATTCGGTCTATTTCCCGGACCGGGTCGTCCCGATGCTGCCCGAGCGTATTTCTAACGATCTGTGCTCACTGCGGGAAAAGGAAGACCGCCCGGCGCTTGCCGTGCGCATGGTGTTTGAGGCCGGGGGCAAGAAACGCAGCCACAGCTTCCACCGCATTTTTATGCGCAGCCATGCCAAGCTGGCTTATGAAGAAGCGCAGAAGGCTGCGGAAGGCGTTGTAAGTGACCGTGCAGCCGAAGTGCTTGAGAGTGCAGTTAAGCCGCTTTGGGCGGCTTATGAATGCATGCAGAGGGGACGCGCGGAACGTGAACCGCTGGAAATCCACGTGCCCGAGCGCAAAATTCTACTCAACGCGGACGGCACCGTGAAAGCTGTGGTGGTGCCCCCTCGCCTTGATGCGCACAAGCTGATCGAAGAATTCATGATCCAAGCCAATGTGGCGGCGGCAGAAACGCTGGAGCGCAAACGGGCCACCCTCATCTA
>JBCDIB010000094.1:0-7948 GCA_038749385.1 Pseudomonadota bacterium
CAGGGCGGCCAGCTGATGCTTATGCTGCTGCTCATCGTGGTGACCATGTGCATCATCCAATTTATCCCTAGACTCACAAAAGCCGTGCCAGCGCCTCTGGCTGCTATCGTGCTGGTCTCTGTGGCCGTGATCGCGCTTAACCTTGATATTCCACGTGTTGGCGATCTGGCATCTATCGAAGGCGGGTTGCCGCAGTTCCACATTCCCGCCGTGCCGTTCACGTTGGAAACACTCTATATCGTGCTGCCTTACGCGCTCATTTTGGCTGCCATCGGCCTTATTGAATCGCTGCTGACGCTCAATCTTGTCAACGAAATCACTGACACGCGTGGCGGTGCCTCTCAGGAGTGCCTCGCCCTCGGCGGTGCGAACACGCTCACCGGTCTGTTCGGTGGCATGGGTGGTTGCGCCATGATCGGCCAGTCCATGATCAATGTGAATTCGGGCGGTCGTGAGCGTTTGTCCGGCCTGTCAGCGTCGATCTTCCTTCTGATCTTCATTCTTTTTACCTCCAGTTTGATTGAGCAGATACCGCTGCCTGCACTGGTGGGGGTTATGTTCATGGTGGTGATCGGTACGTTCGCTTGGAACTCATTCAAGATTATGCGCCGCGTGCCCCGTGTGGACGCATTTGTGATCGTGCTGGTAACGGTCACCACTGTGCTAACTGACCTGGCCATCGCTGTGGTCGTAGGGGTAATCGCCTCTTCGCTGGCCTATGCCTGGCAGAACGCCACCCGCATTCAGGTGAAGGCAGAGAAGACACCGGACGGCACCAAAGTGTACCGCGTTATTGGTCCGCTTTTCTTCGGCTCCGCCGAGGGCTTCTTGGAGAGCTTCACGCCCAGGGATGATCCAGAGCATGTGGTTATCGACTTCATGTATTCGCGGGTGGTGGATCAATCTGCACTGAATGCCATTGAGTCTGTGGCGGCTAAATATCGTCAGCAAGACATCGACATTCAGTTGCGCCATCTCAGCCGCGATTGCCATGCGCTGCTTAGCAAAGCAGGCCAGCTGGTTGTGGATGCAGATGATGACCCTGAATACGCTTTGGCGGTGGACTATAACGTAACGACCGGCCGCTTTGGCGACGCGCACTAATTCGATTGACGAAGTATGCGGGGCATGAGCCCCGCAGCCAATATGACGCCCAGTCCGATCAGTGAAAGCACATTCAGCTCATCTTCCCGGAAGACCAGCAATGTCAGTGCTGTGGCGCTGACCAGTTGGGTATAGATAAGCGGCGTCAGCACTGCCGCCCGGGCCATACCATAGGCTATGATGGCCAGTAGATTGCCAATGGCCGACGCCACGCCGGAACCAACCAGCAGCCATGGCGCTTGCAATTCCGCGAAGGTGAGCTCGTCCAGCACCAGCGGTGTGAGTACGATTGCCCCCACCATCAGCTGCCCGGCCAGCTGGGCCAGCGGCGGGCCCACGGGGCGCGTCCACCGCGTGGCGGTGTTGAAGGCTCCATACATGATGCCCGCCCCCAGGGCATAGAAAAAGCCCACCTCAAAATCCACGCCCGGCTGGACCACCAACAGCACACCCACAAAACCAAAGGCGATGGAAGCCCACTCAACGGCTCGCACCGTCTCGCGCAGCAGCAGCCACGTGAGCAGGGTAGCAACGCTTGGCCCGATGAAAAACGCTCCGAAAGCAAGCGCCAGCGGAATGGTGCTCAGCGACGTGATGATGAGGAAAATCGCTGTGGCAACCAGACTTCCGCGCAGAATGCATGCCGGTACAAACCATCTGGTGGCACCGTGCCAGCGCCTCAATAAGACCACCAATGGCACGGCTAGCGCCGCTCCCACCACAAAGCGCGACCAAGCGATCAGCTCGACGGAATAGGGCGTGGCCGCGATCAGTAGTTTTGCAAACGTATCCCCCAGCGGGATGAAGAGCATACCCGCAACCATGATGGCACTGGCCGCACCGTTTCGTTCAGCCATCTGCGTCAACCGATATTGTCTTCCTGCGGCGCAGTCCGGTCAGCCACCATGATGGTCTGATCTGGGCGGAATTTCTCGTCCAGCAGCGATATCAGTTCATCTTCCAAATGAGCCAGTGGCGGTGGTCGATAAAGCGGGATGCGCGCCTCTGACGGCTTTTGTTTGAAACGCCTGATTGTCTCGTGGTGAACCTGCCCGACATTGCTGGGGCCGGTGCGGTCCGCATAACCCCATCCCATCAGGCGATGGAGCAGGCCGGGCGGTTTGCCGCTATTGAACAAAGCATCGGATGGCTTTTCTTGATCTTCCCACGCTTTCAATTGCTTGGCATCCAGATGCAAACCCTGCTCGGACGCGCCCTCCAAAATCCATCGCATAGCGATATTTGACAGGCCCACCACCTTACCACCGCCGCCAACTGAGCCGTGATCACCCGCAAAACGCACCTGCCGATAATGACCGGTGTCCCCGTGGTCGGTGAAATCCAATTGGCCAACCTTCTTCCACAGTTCCTGCGGAAAGGTGCGCCGCCTTTCATCAATTGCCACCGCGTGCCGTGCCGCTTCCGACAGGCTGGTAAGGCGCGCGTCATGAAACTTGAAGCGGGTGCCATTTATCAGTGTGGCAATGGGCAGGAACATCGGTATGCCAAGCGCTGCCACCGTGTCCCAAACGCCAATATATTTCAGGCGCAGCAGGAACGGTGGTTCATGCCCCCGTTTCATGCGCCATTCGACTTCTGTTTGACTGGTGGCGACATTGGGCGAAATATTGGCGCGGTGGCAGTGGCTTTCATCGTGATCGGGATGGTTCTCAGCGCTACGTTTGGCCTGATAGCGCCTGATGGCCGCGGGAATTTCATACAGCTTTTGTCTATCGGGAATGCCTGTGCAGCGCAGCAAACCGGCAAACGACCTCGCCGTGTAGGCCCCGCGGGAAAACCCGAAGATAAAGACCTCATCGCCGGGTTCATAGGCAAATGCCAGTGCGCGCAGCATCGCCTCCATATTCCCCAATATTCCAACACCAAACGCACCGCCCAAAACGATGTCACTGGCTCGCGCAAACCTGGTGGCCCCGCGGCCAGAGCCAACTCCCTCAAAGTATAAAGGTATTTGCTTTATGCCTTCGGGACTTGTGGGGGTAATTGCACGGGCGATCTTCACCACATTGGTGGGCGTCTTACTGTCCGACCTGTTCCATGTGCCATCGCAAAGGATGATGATGCGCTTCATTGCGCCGGCTCTTCGCTCCGCCCGTCCACGATTTCGACTGGCGTGCGCATGATGATCTCCCGGTGCGGGAAGGGGAATTCAACACCGTTTTCCTTGAATATGTCCCAAAGGGCTACCAGCACCTGACCACGAATATTGGTTAGGCCGTTCTGCGGGTCCGAGATCCAGAAGCGAAGTATGAAGTCTATGGATGAGCCGCCGAAGCCGGTCATCCAACATACTGGTTTGTTGGTTTGCAGGACGCGCTCGACTTTGGTCGCGGCTTCCTTCGAAAGCTCAATCACCTGGTGCGGATTGGACGAGTATGACACGCCAAAGTGCACGTCGAGGCGCACCAATTCGTCTGTGAAGGACCAGTTGATCACCTGTTGAGTGATGAAGTCTTCGTTTGGAATGAGAAACTCGCGGCCGTCGCGGGTGACCACCGACACGAACCGTGCCCGCAATTCGCGTATCCAGCCAAACGTGTCGCCAAGCGTGATCGTGTCGCCTGGCTTGATGGACTTGTCGAGCAAGATGATGATGCCGGAAATGAAGTTCGACACCACCTTCTGAAGGCCAAAGCCAAGGCCTACGCCTATCGCGCCCGAGAAGACGGCAAAAGCCGTAAGATCAATGCCCACGGCCGACAGCGACATCAAAAGCGCAATTGCAAGGAGCCCGATCTTGACCACCTTGCCGATAAGCACGCGGAAAGAGGGCGTCATGTCTTCGACGCGTTGAACGCGATCATCGAGGAAGTTGCCCAGGGTGGTCGCAAGCCAGATGGCAATCGTCGTGAAAATGGCCGCCTTGAGGACGGTCAGCGCCGATAGCCTGATCTCACCGACTTGGAAAGCCGCTGCATCCAGCGTGGCTGACAGATCGTCGGTGACCCCCAAAACCGAGGCCGCAAAATAGGTCCAAACCACCAACGCGAAAATCCGCGCAAGGAAGCGCGAGCGGATGATGCGGCTCGCCACAGAAATCACAAGCCAAGCGATTGCCAGGCGAAGCACCACGCCAATGATGTAAGAGCGGCTGCTCCAGGTGATGTCCTGCAGAACCACAAAGGTGATGCCAAGCAGGATGATGAAAATGATCAGCCGGGTTCGTCGCATGACCGCGACGATCAACCGTAAAATGTGCGGGGATGTCTTCAGCCCACGGGCCCATGCCTCAAGGCGCTTTTCCAGGGGGTTGCCCAGGAGATGAGCCAGCCCGAACGCCGCAATGATGATCAGGAGCTGATAAAGGGACCAAGGGCGCAGCAGAAATTCGGTGGTGTCGGCCAGCCACTGAAAAACCGAGCCTTCGGTAAGGGTTGCAGTCAGTTCAGCGGTCGTTTCTTCCATGCCGCCACAATGGTCGCGACATGGTATGTTGTCGAGCCTTTGTGGCTCGGTTGAACTGGTTATTGGGGTTTGACGCTCAGCTTTGCCGGCGTTCTGGCCCCTAACGTCTGCTGCCAGAGCGACGTTCCCCCTGCGCGCGCTTTTCCGCTTCGCTTCTAGTGTCGGTTCCGGACCTGCGATCGCCTTGTCTGCGATCCATACCTGCCCGTTCTGTTGTCTTGTCCATAGAATTGCCTCCGAACGAGTGAAGTCGGGTGGAAGAAGCAGTATATTTTTGACTGGTTAATTTTCGGGTTCCGCTTTGGAATAATAATGAAGCGCAACAAAAAACCCCGCCGAAGCGGGGTTCCTCATCTTAATACCGTCAGCGATTAGCTGGAGTAGTACATGTCGTATTCCACAGGATGTGGCGTGTGCTCGTAGCGGATGTTCTCTTCTTCTTTCAGCTCGATGTAAGCATCGATCTGGTCGTCGTCGAACACGCCGCCTTCGGTCAGGAACTTGCGATCCTTGTCCAACGACACCAGGGCTTCGCGCAGGGAACCACAGACAGTTGGGATTCGCTTGAGCTTGCGCTCTGGCAGTTCGTACAGATCCTCATCCATGGGATCGCCTGGGTGGATCTTGTTCTTGATACCGTCGAGGCCAGCCATCAGCATTGCGGAGAATGCCAGGTATGGGTTGGCCATTGGATCAGGGAAGCGAACTTCCATACGCTTGCCCTTTGGCGAAGCAACGAACGGAATTCGGCACGATGCCGACCGGTTACGAGCCGAGTAGGCCAGCAGCACGGGTGCTTCAAAACCTGGGACCAGACGCTTGTAGGAGTTGGTCGACGGGTTGGTGAAGGCGTTCAGTGCCTTGGCGTGCTTGATGATGCCGCCAATGTAGTAGAGGCAGGTGTCGGAGAGACCGGCATAGCCGTCGCCCGCAAACAGCGGGTTGCCGTCTTTCCAGATCGACTGATGCACGTGCATGCCGGTGCCGTTGTCGCCATATACGGGTTTGGGCATGAAGGTGGCTGACTTGCCATAGGCGTGGGCGACGTTTTGCACGGCATATTTGTACAGCTGTGTTTCGTCGGCTTTACGGGTCAGGGTGTTGAACACCATGCAAAGCTCGTGCTGGGCGGCAGCCACTTCGTGGTGATGTTTTTCAACCTTGACGTCCATCTCTTTGAGAACGGACAGCATCTCGGAACGGATGTCCTGGGCGCTGTCGACCGGGTTGACCGGGAAATAGCCGCCCTTGGTGCGCGGACGGTGGCCCAGGTTGCCGGCTTCATAATCGGCATCGGTATTGGTTGGCAGCTCGGAGGAGTCGACTTCAAAACCCGTTTTGTAAGGGTCGGTGGAGAATTTCACATCGTCAAAGATGAAGAATTCGGGCTCTGGGCCGAAATAGGCCGTATCGCCAAAGCCACCGGACTTAATGTAGGCCTCGGCACGTTTCGCGGTCATCCGCGGATCACGATTGTAACCTTCCGAAGTTGTCGGATCGAGAATGTCACAGAAAATCGCCATGGTGGACTGGGCATAGAACGGGTCCATGAAGGCTGTGTCCGTGTCGGGCATCAGCGTCATGTCGGACTCGTTAATGGCCTTCCAGCCAGCGATGGACGAACCATCAAACATCGCGCCGTCAGCGAAGAGATCTTCATCGACCGCGGACGTATCGAACGTCACGTGCTGCATCTTACCGCGCGGGTCGGTGAAACGAAGGTCGAGAAACTTCACGTCCTCGTCTTTGATCTTCTTCAGAATATCCTTGGCCATTTAAGTATCCCTTTGCTGGCATTGCTAGATGTGAGTATGGGTGGGTCGGTGTGCTAAACGGCTTCGTCGCCCGTCTCACCCGTACGAATCCGGATGGCTTCCGCCACGTCGGACACGAATATTTTGCCGTCGCCAATACGCCCGGTACGGGCGGAAGTGATGATGGCTTGCACGGCGGCGTCGAGCAGTTCGTCCGCCACCACGATTTCGAGTTTCACTTTAGGCAGAAAGTCCACGACATATTCCGCGCCACGGTAAAGTTCAGTGTGCCCCTTCTGACGACCAAACCCTTTGGCTTCGGTGACAGTGATGCCCTGCAGGCCTGCTTCCTGGAGCGCCTCTTTCACTTCGTCGAGCTTGAATGGCTTAATAACGGCTTCAATTTTCTTCATGCCGCAAACTTCATAAGGTTAGGCCTCCACTGCGCCTGTTTCGCAAATTGCGCGTTTAGCAGGCAGCTGTGCGCCGCCTTGCATGTTCCGTGCCAAATTGCATGGAAATTGGGAAAATGCGATGGGTTTCTTCCCAAAAACTCAGATCTCAGGCCGTTTCGACCGCAAAATTTCGCAAAAACACCAGATATGCAATCAAAAAGCGCCATTTGCCCGATGCCATTGCGCTTCAAATTTGCACATAAATTATGCACATGCTGCCTGTTGAGGCACATGGGTGAATGTTTTGCGAAGAAGGGCCGGCTCTGAGTTCCAGCCGGTTGTTGAGAACACCGGGCCGCCCTATCATTTGGGAAGCGCTGGTGGCAGCGACTCTTGTTACCCCCGACCAAAGACGAGGTTTCCTTGGCCCAAAATATAAATCCGGCTGAGGCTGACCCAAAGAACGACCCGCGCGATGAGGCGAGGGGCGAT
Source organism: Pseudomonadota bacterium (assembly GCA_038749385.1). GTDB lineage: Bacteria > Pseudomonadota > Alphaproteobacteria > Rhizobiales > Rhizobiaceae > JBCBXA01. The sequence goes on from JBCDIB010000094.1 coordinate 7,172, forward strand.
TACAGCATCTATCTCGAAGATGGAGCCATCCGTCGCGACGTTCTCGATGCGCTTGAGATGGCCATTCGCGCCGATGAGCATGATGATGTGGAAGCCATCGTCGAACCGCTCCATGAATCCGAACTCGGCGATGTCATTGAAGACCTCAAGCCAGAGCTCCGGCCGCGGCTTGTCGAGATCATGGGCGAGGATTTCGACTTCGCGTCTCTGACCGAGGTCGAAGACGGTATCCGAAAGGATATGCTGGACGAGCTCGACAATGACGTCGTGGCTGAAGCGGTGCAGGAACTGGAGTCCGACGACGCTGTCTATATTCTCGAGGATATGGACGATGCGGACCGGGAGGAGGTTCTTTCCCAGCTTCCCTTTGCCGACCAGTCAAAGCTTCGTCGCTCCCTCGACTATCCGGAAGAGACTGCCGGCCGCCGGATGCAGACCGAGTGCATCGCCGTCCCACCATTTTGGACAGTGGGGCAAACCATCGATTACATGCGCGAAGCCAAGCATTTGCCTGAGAGTTTCAGTCAGATCTTCGTGGTGGACCCATCGTTTAAGCTGATTGGGGCAATCGCTCTGGATCGCATTCTGCGCGCAAAGCGACCGGTGCTTATTGAAGACGTGATGCATGAGACCCGCCACGCAATCCCTGCGCAGATGGATCAGGAAGAGGCGGCGATCATTTTTGAACAATATGACCTGTTGTCCGCCGCTGTGGTGGATGAAGGCGACGAGCTCGTCTGTGTGCTGACCATCGACAACATAGTGGACGTGATCCAG
>JBCDIB010000095.1:0-7901 GCA_038749385.1 Pseudomonadota bacterium
GTCTGCACTTTTGGTGCGGCGCCGACACTCATCATACGTGCGTTCTTTTGGGCGAGTTTCTCGCGGCCATCTGTGCCGGAATAGGCCGGCATGTTTTGCATAACGCGCTTGGCCGGCAGCATAACGGTGACTGTGGTGCCTTTGCGCAGTTCTGATTTGAGATCGAAATGGCCTTCGTGAAGCTTGACCATAGCGCGCACGATGGGCAGCCCAAGGCCGGTGCCAGCTTCCGCGGCATTGATAGCGATGGAGCCTTGCCCAAACGGCGACAGCACCAGTGCAATCTCATCTTCTGGAATGCCCGGGCCATTGTCGGTGACTGAGAAATATTGACCACCCGTGGCCGTCCAGCCCAAACGCAGCACGATCTTGCCGCCCTTTGGCGTGAACTTGACCGCGTTGGTGAGCAGATTGAGCAGGATCTGGCGGATGGCCTTCTCGTCAGCCCAAACGCGCGGCAAATCGGGCTGAAGGAGCGTTTCAATCTCCAGGTCCTTTGCTTTGGCGCGCATTTCCACCATGTGCATGGCATCGTGGGCGATTTCATGCAGGTAAACCTGATCTTCGCGCAATTGATAACGGCCGGCCTCGATGCGCGATAGATCGAGAATTTCGTTGATCAATGACAAAAGGTGTGAGCCGGAATTGTGAATGTCCTTGGCGTAATCGAGATAGTTTTCATTTTCGATGGGCCCGAGCATCTCCTTGGACATAACTTCGGAAAAGCCCAGGATCGCATTTAGCGGCGTGCGTAACTCGTGGCTCATGGCAGCGAGAAAACGAGATTTCGCCAGATTGGCGTCTTCGGCCTGGCTGCGAGCCGATTCCGACATTACCCGCGCCGTTTCAAGCCCAGCGATCAGCGCATCTTTCTCCATCTTGATCTCAAGATCACGCTTATGGCTCTGCATGAGGCGCGTTGAAGTGGCGATCACAAAACCCATGGCACCGGGCAAAATGAGCGCCATGATGAGGTTCACGATGCTCGCTTCGAGGGCCAGCACACAGGAGAAGGCAAGCACTGGCATCGCACAGGCCGCGACTGCGCTGTAACGCACCGAGGCTGCGATCTGAGCAATCTTGGCCACATAGATCAGCAAAAAGCCAAACATGATCGGGCCGAATACGTTGCTGGAGCCTGTGACGGCAAGAAAGGCAATCAAGGCGGTCCAGTTAATGCCAAGACCAAAGGACAGGAACAGAATTTGCCGGTGGCGCCGTACCACATTGAGTTCGCTCGGATCTGCTCCGCAGATGCGCCGACAAACATTCATCATCAATGCATGGGTGGCGAACTGAAGGGACAGCCAGGCGATGGCAATGAACAATGGCAGTCCGTGGGCCAGGATCAGCGCCAATGCTGTCGAGACACAAAGCAGCAGGGAAATGAAGAGCGCAGCGCTGTAGTTGCGGGCAAAAATGACCAGCAAGTCAGGCGCCGAGTTGACATAGATATCCTGATTTCCAGAGAGCTTGTCCCGCGCGGCGCGCACAGCACTTGCTGTTTGCCCCTCGTCACCCGCTTTCCGGCGGTTGAGCACGTTCTTGTCTGCGCTGCGTAACTTTTGCATCGGTGGAGTGATCAAAACCCTGATAAGTATCGCGATACCGTAAGAACTGGGAACGAATGATTGCTTAACAAAAGTGAAAATGTGACCGGAATCGTGGTGGGCGGAGATGCCGAGAAGCGGACGTTTGAGCAAAATAATCTGTGCGCTTTGGCAGAGCGCATCAACGCATGCAGACTTTGCGTGGAAGCGCCCATCAAGCGGCCTTTGCCCCATGAGCCGAGACCAGTCGCCGTTCTGTCAACTGATGCGCGGATCGTAGTTTGCGGGCAGGCGCCGGGGCTACGCGTGCACAAATCGGGGCGGCCCTTCACCGATCCGTCCGGCGACCGACTTCGCAAATGGATGAATGTGGATGAGGCTACTTTTTACGATGCCGGAAAGCTGTCCATTGTGCCCATGGGGTTTTGTTTTCCCGGCTATGACGCGCGGGGTGCTGACATGCCACCGCGCCGCGAGTGCAAGGCCAACTGGCATGATGCCGTATTTGCAGCGATGCCGCAGGTAAAGCTCGTTTTGGCCATCGGCGGGTACGCACAGGACTATCATCTGCCCAGGCGCCTTACCGCTGAAGGCAAACGGCCGAATTTGACCCAGACAGTGGCGGATTGGCGGACCCATATGGCGCCGCGCAATGATGGCCCGTGTCCGGGGGCGGCCGTCTTCGCGCTGCCGCATCCGTCCTGGCGCAACAATGCGTGGCTGAAAAGAAATTCCTGGTTTGAGGCTGAGGTGTTGCCTCAATTGCGCAAGCATGTTTCAGATTGCTTGAGTTGAGGCAAAATTTGCCAATAAGTGAGATCTGATCGATGGACCGTACCGACAAAAACATCCTTGGTTTGCTGCAGCGGGATTGCACATTAAGTGTTGCCGATCTTGCGAAGCGTGTTGGGCTGTCAACCACGCCGTGCTGGCGGCGCATCCAAAAACTTGAGGAAGATGGCGTCATAAAGCGTCGTGTTGCGGTGCTGAATGCTCCGTCTGTGAATGCCGGCGTGAGCGTTTTCGTTTCCATCCGCACAAACACGCATTCGGATGAATGGTTGAAGCGCTTTTCCGAGGTTATTGGCAGCTTTCCCGAAGTGATCTCATTTTACCGGATGAGCGGTGACGTTGACTATTTGCTGCGGGTCGTGGTGCCGAGCATTGAGGCTTACGACGCTTTTTACCGTCGTCTTATCGCGAAGATTGATATCTCGGACGTGTCCTCATCCTTCGCGATGGAAGAGATCAAGAACACGACCGAACTGCCTTTGGACTATATGGTGCTGGCGAAGAGCGGGTAGCCTGCAACGGCTCATTTTTCGAGGCGCGCGAGCAGCGCTGAGGTGTCCCAGCGATTGCCGCCCATGGCCTGCACATCGGCATAAAACTGATCGACCAAGGCGGTGACCGGCAGCCGTGCGCCCATCTGATTGGCCTGGTTCAACACGATGGCAAGGTCTTTGCGCATCCAGTCGACAGCGAAGCCATGGTCATACTCACCCTCAATCATGGTGCCATGGCGATTTTCCAACTGCCACGAACCCGCTGCCCCTTTGGAAATGACGTCAAAAGCCTTGTTGGCATCCAGACCCGCAGATTTTGCAAAATGCACCGCTTCGGACAGGCCTTGCACGAGGCCTGCAATGCAAATCTGGTTGACCATCTTGGTCAGTTGGCCACTGCCAACAGGGCCCATCAGACCGACCATGCGCGCATAATTTGCAATGACCGGCTCAGCCTTTGCAAAAGTTGCTTCGTCACCGCCGCACATGACAGTCAGTACCCCGTTCTCGGCCCCTGCCTGGCCGCCCGAAACTGGCGCGTCGATGAAACCGGCCCCTCGCTCGCCCGCTTCCTGCGAGAGTTCCCGTGCGATGGCGGCGGACGCGGTGGTGTTGTCGATGAAAACCGCACCATCCTTAAGACTGTGGAAAGCGCCATGCTCGCCAAGGGTCACTTCGCGCAGATCATCGTCATTGCCCACACAGCAGAATACAAAATCTGCGCCCGCTGCCGCTTCTTTTGGCGTTGGCGCGGCCTTGCCACCAAATTCGGCAGCCCATTTGTCGGCTTTGGCCGAAGTGCGATTGTAGACGGTCACATCGTGGCCGCCCTTGGTCGCAAGGTGTCCGGCCATGGGGTAACCCATTACGCCAAGTCCAATAAATGCGCATTTTGCCATCGGTTTATCTCCTTCGTACGGCCTACACCTGTGGTGCTTGGCTTCGATGTAAAGTTCAACTGGCCCCAAACTGGCTCAAGGGCCAGTAAGTGACCATGTCTCCGCGCCCCACGGCGCTCGTGCTTTCATTGAGTTCTATCAGACCGGTTGCAGCTTGCAGGCCGCTTATAAGGCCAGATCCGTCGCGGGGGTATTTCATCGCTCGGGTGACACCGTCGACGGTTTCGAGCCAGCCACGGTAGAAATCCCGGCGTCCGGTTTTGCGGTTTCTCAGGTCAAACCCGGAAGGCAAATGAATGCGCTGGGGCTCCGGCCAGCCCGCCCCCGCCAGTCGCGATATGCAGGGGTGGGCGAACAGGCACCAGCTCACAAAGGCAGCCACCGGATTGCCGGGTAGGGCAAATATCGCGGCCTCACCGATGCGGCCAATCGTAACCGGACGACCCGGTTTGACTGCCAAATTCGAAACAAAAACACGTCCCAGGGCTGTGATCGTATTCTTGAAATGATCAGCATCCCCGCCGGACGCGCCACCGGTGCTGATGATGACATCGAACTTTTGCACGGCTTCCGCCAAAATGTCCGTAACCACCGTTTTGTCATCCGGCAGGATACCAAGAAACTCCACATTGACAGGCAGGTGTGCACAAAGCGACTGAAGCATTGGCCCATTGGCATCATACACCGCGCCAGAAGCTGTGGGGTGTGCTGTGGTGGCGGTCTGGACCTCATTGCCGCTGGAGATGATACCGACACGCAGTTTTCTGAGCACCCGCACCTGGCTGATGCCGCCGGATGCAACGCGCGCAATGTCGGTGGCAGACACTCTTTTGCCTGCCCGCACAATTATATCGCCGATGGCCGTGTCTTCACCCGCGCGTCGGATGTTGATGCCAGGCTGAACGCGGTTGGGCACTTCTACCTGGCCATTTTCGTTCAGCACACAATGTTCCTGCATCACAATCGCGTCCGCTCCTTGTGGCACGGCTGCGCCGGTCATAATTCGCGCTGCAGACAAGTTGGATAGTGCTGTGGGCGGCGCCGCGTCTGCCGCGACAGTGTGGGTGACGGGTAGGACATTTGAACTTTTTTGTTCACCACTTTGGGCGAGATCAGACGTGCGGACCGCGTAGCCGTCAACGGCGGCATTGTCGAACGCAGGCACTTGCACGCGAGACAGCACATTTTCGGCCAAAACCCTCGACAGTGCATCTGTGACGGCCAAATCCTCCACCCCACCAAGGGGTTCGAATTTGTATTTCAGGATCTCGATTGCCCGATCATATGTCACGTCGGACGGTTTGGAGGCTGGGCGTGCGATCATGATTGGTCGGCCGCGCATTTTGCCAGTAGAAAGGTCGCGATCTCAGTGACGTTATCCCGGTGGAAGACTGGAAGCGAAGCCTGCTTTGCGGTGTCAGTCGCAACAACATAGGCAATTGTGCCGGGGAAAGGTGGCGCGTCGACCGCGTCACAAACCATCAGCTTTTGCAGCGGCTCCTGCTTCCACCCCTCGGCAAGTGCAATGTCGTAGGCGCCAAGTTGCCTCAACAAGGTCTGGAGGTTTGGCTGTTCTTTCAAATACGTTTTCACGTGCTGCGTTTCCGTCGGCGAGCACACAATTGTCTCTGCGGCTCCGGCGCGGCGGTGACGCTCTGAATCCGTGCCTGAGCCACTGAAATCAAGATCGTGATGGGTGTGCTTGAGGGTGGCCACGTTGATCTTTCGCTTTGAAAATTCAGCAATCAAGCATTCTATCAAAGTGGTCTTGCCGGTGTTCTTAAAGCCAGCCACGCCAAACACATTGCCGGGATATTTATCCATGGTTGCCCGCCAGATGTGCCTGCGCAATCACCAAATCTTCGTGGGTGTTTATGTTCAAAAACGCATTGGCGTTTGCCGGGCTTTTATAGTCAATCCAACGCACCCCTTGCTGCTCAGCAAAGGCCGTCACCTTGAGTGTGTCTTCTGCCTTGAGAAAATTGGTAAGATCGGTGAGGCATGAAGTGGGCCATGACGCGAAAAGCGGCTGAGGACCGCCCTCACTGCGCAACATTTGCAGGCTTGCGACGGAGGTTGGGAAGCAAGCCCTCAAATCCTTAGGGAAGAATGGCGTGTCTCCGGCGCAGGTGACAACAGTGTGGAACCCCGCCTTTTTGGCATGGATCAGCACTGCCTCAATGCCTGCCAAAGGGCCCAAGAGAGATGCGCCCACGGGCTCGCCCCGCCGATTGGCACTGTCGGGAACAATTGGTACTTTAAGCGGTGCCAGTGCGGCTTTGCTACCGGGCATATTTATTACAATATTCTCGAACTGGGTTTGGAGCCGTCGAGCAATGTGTGTGACGAGGTTCTCACCGCCCCAATCGAGCGCCAATTTGTCCACCGATCCCATGCGTGTTGACGATCCTCCTGCTATCACAGCACCAAGGACTGACATGTCAGGTAACCTTGAGACAAAATGAACCGACGGCGGCGCGGAAGTGTAGTTTTGTCGAGGCGTCTGGACTGAGGGCGCGGTTGCTCATATCGGTGTCCTAATGGGCAGGCCGGCGCCTGCCAAGCCAATTTAGCCCGCGCACTCAACCACGGACACGCCATGACAGACCATCTGGCCACACCAATATTCCAGGGCGAGCAGCAAGGGGCGAAACAACGGCCACCGGAGGGTTTGAGTGTCAGCCCGGAGCGGGATGAACTTACGATCACATGGACAGGCGATGATGTTTCCGCTCTGACAGCCGAGCAACTGCGGGTGTGGTCGCCCTCCGCTGAAGTTCAGGGGCATGGGCCCGGGCAGGCTGTGCTGCAAACCGGCAAGCGTTCCGTGAAAATCACAGACATTCAAGCCGTGGGCCGCTACGCGGTGCGCATCGTATTTGATGACGGGCACAATACGGGCATTTATTCTTGGTCATTTCTCCGTGAAACTTCAGCACACAAGGACGAAATGTGGGCCGATTACCTAGCTGCCTTAGAGGACGCTGGCGAGGGCAGGTAACAAAACGGATATGACTGCACCGAATTCGAGGGCCTGGGCTGTAAAATGATAGCGGGCGTGCTAGCTATAACGCCCAACTATTGAGGCAATGCGTAAGTGTCCGAGTCCAATTCTGTAATTCTGCTGCGTTCCTCGCTAAAACGCTTGGGGACGGCAGACCTCAACTCCACCCTTGAGCATTATGTTTCCGCCGCCGTTATGGTTCACGCGGTGCCCATTGACGGCGTCGTGCGGGATGAAGAGTTGGAAGCGATCCACCGCATCTTATGCGAAGATTTTGAGCTTCCAGACGACAAAGTCAGCTATCTGATTTCCATGATGCTCGACGAAGACCGACGCGAAGGCTTTTTTGCCGAGGTGATCGATTTGGCCAAGGCCGAACTTTCGGATTTTGAGAAGCGCAATTTGATCAGCCAAATGTGGGAAGTCTGTTTTTCAGACGGGCATTTGCACGAAGCTGAGGGCAATCTGGTGCTTCAGGCCGGTGTGGATATGGGGTTGGATGCGGAAGAGGCGATTAGCCTCATGACGTCCAATTCCACCCATCCCTGTGACCATTGAAGCCTATAGCGGGTCGAACGCAGGTCTGACCGCGCCGAAAATTGGTTGCAATTGTATGATGAATGGTGGGCGATACTGGGATTGAACCAGTGACCCCTGCAGTGTGAATGCAGTGCTCTCCCGCTGAGCTAATCGCCCATTCGACCGCTGCTATAGGGGCGGGCGTGAGAAACTGTCAACCCGGTTGGCCAGCGTGAAAGGTCGATACAAGCCGTTCAATTGTTGCCACGTCGATCTCGCGCCAGGTTTCGATCACCAGGTCTGGCTTCAACTCGGCGATTGGTTTGTCCGTGTAACCAAATGGCACGCCAACCACCGGCACGCCAGCGTCCCGAGCGCCGACAATATCGGAAATGGAATCACCGAACATGATGGCTCGATTCGGGTTGCCGGCCGCCAATTCGATGGTGGACAGCAAATGCCTGCCATCGGGTTTGCGATATTCAAAGCGGTCTCCGCCGCAATTTGCGTCGAAGAGGTGTGTTTGGCCCAATGCATCTATGAGGCGCTCGGACATGGCTTGGGGTTTGTTGGTGCATATTGCCGTTGCCCAACCCGCTGCTCGCAAATCTTCCACAAGCTCCAACACCCCGTCAAAGAACAC
>JBCDIB010000096.1:0-7868 GCA_038749385.1 Pseudomonadota bacterium
CCTTTCACCCCAGCCACTGGCCCGCGTTTGCTGGCTGCCAATCGGGAGGTCAAAACCCTATTGGCCAGCGCCTTGGGGCAAATGTGCGAGCAGATCGGAACATCCACGCTACATGCCACCTTTATCAACGCGGAAGATCGTGCAGCCTTTGAAGAGGCGAACTATCTCATCCGCTCGGACCAGCAGTTCCATTGGACTGATGATGGATATAGTGACTTTGATGGCTTTCTTGCCAGCCTCGCATCCCGCAAGCGCAAAGCCATCAAGCGTGAACGGCGTGACGCGCTGGCCAACGATATTGAGATCAAGTGGCACACCGGTGCCGATCTCAATGAAGAGCTGTGGGACGCCTTCTACGAATTCTACATGGACACTGGGTCACGCAAATGGGGCCAGCCATATCTGACGCGCGCGCTTTTCTCGGCCATGGGTGAAAAATTGGCCGACGACACGCTCCTAATAATGGCGTGGCGGCACGGCAAGCCGGTGGCGGGGGCGATCAATTTCATCGGCGGCGACACGCTGTTCGGGCGCAATTGGGGATGCGTGGAACACCACCCCTTCCTGCACTTTGAGGTCTGTTACTATCAGGCCGTGGATTTTGCTCTGTCACGGGGGCTCCAGCGCGTGGAAGCGGGTGCACAGGGTGCGCACAAATTGGCGCGGGGCTACCTGCCCGTGGAGACCAATTCGGCGCACTTCATACCGCACCCCAGTTTCCGCGACGCCATAGAACGCTTTTTGCGCCAAGAGCGGGCCGCCGTGGCGCGGGAAAATGAAATGCTGACAGACATGGGACCTTACCGAAAAGGCAGTCCAACCCAGAGCGAAAGAGCTGATAAATGAGCGACGCCTACGACGACCAGAACATCTTCGCCAAAATTCTACGCGACGAAATACCAAGTCATACAGTCTATGAGGATGAGTTCACGCGGGTGATCATGGACGTCATGCCGACCTGTGAGGGCCACGCGCTGGTGTTGCCCAAAGCGCCCGTGCGCAACATACTTGATGCAACGCCAACCGAGTTTTCAGCGGTGGCGGAAGTTACGCGGCTGACGGCAAAGGCCGCGATGATCGCGTTTACGAGCGACGGCGTAACCATACAGCAGAACTCCGAAAGCGCGGGCGGACAGATGGTGTTCCACCTGCACGTGCACGTGATGCCCCGGAAGAACGGCGTTGCTCTGCTGCCCCCAGCCAGCGAAATGGCACCAACCGAGAGGCTGGAACGCGACGCGGAAAAATACCGCGCCGCATTTGCTAAACTCGTTTAGCTGTCGGAACTCGCATTGGTCGAGGCCGTGAAATTGGCCACACGACCTGGGCCTTTTCCATTGGACATTACCGCAGTGCTGGGCAAATCGTTAGCATCCTGATTGTCAGCCGATTTGCCCGATTGAGGCAAATCGCCCACCGGCGCGCGAGACGCGTCCATGAGAGTAAGATCGTCGATGAGCGCTGTGAGAGCGCGCAATGTGCGGTAATCGGGATTGTCCTGTAGGCGACCGAGCGCTTCATCGCGCAGTTTCTTCAGGTCTTTGACGTGGTCCATAGCTTTCTCCTCAATACAAGCAGGATTGAGAAACAGGCCAAATGCGTTCGGGGCACGGCACATCATTTCACTTTGCATGACACTCATTCACCAAGCGGTCCGCCAAAAGAAAACCCCGGCTTGGTCTACCAAGCCGGGGTCTGTTTTTTAGAGCTCAACTGATTAGTTGGCAGGAACCTTCGGCACCGACTGCCGGGTACCACCACCTTTTCCATCACCCTTTTTCTTGGGTGCCGACTTTTTGGCCGCTTTTGGCTTGGCCGGTTTAGCGGGCCGCAGATCGGCTTCCGAGATGGCTTCAAGGTCGAGGACCTTTTTGCCGTCCTCCGTTTTAACGCCAACCTTCACGGTGCCGCCTTTTGCCAACTTGCCGAACAGCAACTCGTCGGCCAGCGGCTGTTTGATCTCTTTCTGGATCAAGCGGCCGAGGGGGCGGGCACCCATTTTGCTGTCATAACCGCGCTCGGCCAACCAACCCGTGGCAGCTTCACTCAATTCGAAGGTCACATTGCGGTCGGCCAGTTGGGCCTCCAGCTGCATGACGAACTTCTCGACAACCTTGTGGATTACCGGCATCGGCAAGGCGCTGAACGCAATGATCTGGTCCAGACGATTGCGGAACTCCGGCGTGAACAGACGGTTGATCGCTTCCTGATCTTCCCCTTCGCGGGCAGAACGGTTGAAGCCAATCGGTGCCTTCTCCATGTCGGACGCGCCGGCATTGGATGTCATGATCAGGATCACGTTCCGGAAGTCGACTTCCTTACCATTATTGTCCGTCAGCTTGCCGTTATCCATCACCTGCAGAAGGATGTTGAACAGGTCCGGATGCGCCTTTTCGATCTCATCGAGCAGCAGCACGCAATGCGGATGCTGGTCCACACCATCGGTGAGCAAGCCGCCCTGGTCGAAGCCGACATAGCCGGGAGGTGCACCAAGCAGGCGCGAAACGGTGTGCCGCTCCATGTACTCAGACATGTCGAACCGCAGCAGCTTCACGCCCAGTGAGGATGCCAGTTGCTGTGCCACTTCCGTCTTACCAACGCCGGTCGGGCCACTGAACAGATAAGAACCAATCGGTTTGTTTGGCTCCCGCAGGCCCGCCCGCGCCATTTTGATGGCTGAAGAAAGGGCGTCGATAGCATTGTCCTGGCCGTAAACAACACGCTTTAGCTGCGCCGTGAGGTTGGACAGCACCTCCACATCGTCGGTGGAGACGGTTTTCGGTGGAATCCGCGCCATTGTGGCGATGGTTTCCTCGATTTCCTTCACACCGATCTGCTTGCGGCGTTTGCTCTCGGGCAGCAACTTCTGGCTAGCACCTGTTTCATCAAGCACATCGATGGCCTTATCCGGCAGTTTGCGGTCGTTAATGTACCGCGCGGACAATTCCACGGCTGTCTTGATGGCGTCGGCAGTGTACTTGATCGAATGAAAATCCTCGAAATACGGCTTGATGCCTTTGAGAATGTCGATCGCGTCCGAAATGCTTGGTTCGGCCACGTCGATTTTCTGGAAACGACGGACAAGCGCGCGGTCTTTCTCGAAGAAATTCCGGTACTCTTTGTAAGTGGTGGAGCCAATGCACCGGATCGCGCCCGAGGAAAGGGCTGGCTTGAGTAGGTTCGACGCATCCATGGCGCCGCCTGACGTGGCTCCTGCACCGATGACAGTGTGGATCTCGTCGATGAATAGCACCGAATTCGGCAGCGCTTCCAATTCCTTCATCACCTGCTTGAGGCGTTCTTCGAAATCGCCACGATAACGTGTGCCGGCCAGCAACGCGCCCATATCGAGCGAGTAAATCGTGGCTTCTTGCAGTACGTCCGGCACATCCTTGTCGACAATGCGCTTGGCCAAGCCTTCGGCGATGGCCGTTTTGCCCACGCCGGGGTCGCCAACATAAAGCGGGTTGTTTTTGGAACGACGGCACAGGATTTGGATCGTGCGGTTCACCTCTTCCGTGCGGCCGACCAAAATATCGATCTTGCCGTCGGTGGCTTTCTTGTTCAGGTCCACACAATAGCTTTCGAGCGCACTTTCGGCCTTGCCTTCACCGCTGGCAGAGCCAGCTTCCGCGCCCATGCCATCGCCTTCATCCACGCCCTCAGGGGTGCGGCCACCACCCTCGCCGGGGCGCTTGGCAATGCCGTGGGAGATGAAGTTGACGGCGTCAAAACGCGTCATGTCCTGTTCCTGAAGGAAGTATGCAGCGTTGCTTTCACGTTCGGCAAAAATGGCGACCAGCACGTTTGCGCCCGTCACTTCTTCTCTGCCCGAGGACTGCACGTGAATAACCGCGCGCTGAATGACGCGGTGGAAAGCCGCCGTCGGACGGCTGTCCTCACCGGGGCTTTCATTTTCGATGCTTGAAAGCTCGGTTTCGATGTAATCCTGCAAGTCCTTGCGGAGCTTGTCGCGGTTCACACCGCAGGCACGCAGCACAGAAGTTGCATCCTCATCATCCACAAGTGCCAGCAGCAGGTGTTCAAGCGTTGCGAATTCCTGATTGAAGTCATTTGCCAGACGGATCGCCTGGTGCAGTGCCCGTTCGAGGCTATCGGAGAAGGTCGGCATGGCCGGTCCTTTCTTTCAGTGCGGCGCGCAAAATCGGCGTCAAAATTACTTCTTTTCCATCACGCATTGCAGCGGATGTTGATTGTTGGTGGCGTAATCCATCACTTGCGTGACTTTCGTTTCCGCCACCTCATAGGTGTAGATGCCGCACTCACCCATGCCGTTCTTGTGCACGTGCCACATGATGCGTTGTGCGTCCTCGCCGGTCTTGTTGAAAAACCGTTGCAGAACCAGAACGACAAATTCCATGGGGGTGTAGTCATCATTGAGAAGCAACACGCGATACAAGCTTGGCTTCTTGGGTTTGGTGCGGGTTTTGGTTGCAAGGCCAACACCGCCTTCGCGGTCCGGGCCTTTCGGGTCATCATCATCGCCCATATGCACCGGTACGAAAGCCATTTGCAGCTTCGCGGCTTCCGGGCTGACAACGTTGGAAATGGTGTTGGTCATATTCGCTCGGCGGTTAGCGTGTTCCGAATAGGCAATGTAAGTCGTTTTGCTGCGCTTGTAAGGGGCAATCGCGCACGGTGTGGCAACTTATGCTGCAAGCTCAATCGTTGAGCACAATTGCGCAATGCAAGATCACCCTTGCCAGCAAACCTGCCCGGTACGTAGGCACCCTGCCCTGCAGGATTTCGCAACATTTCGTGATGAAAGTTTTCAAATTGCGAGAACAGCTAGGCAATTCGTCAACTCTTCAGTAACCGCGTTTGGGCACACTGGGTAAATGTTGCCGGTGTGTTGTGCCGGCTTGAACCGACTTGTTTCGCGTACCGGCCCAAGGCCGGATTGAGGTTTACCAGTGCGTACCATACGTCCCGCCACTCGGGCGGCCTTCCGCCGTATTGCCATCACCGCTTTTGCAGCGCTTGCTATGGGTCTGACCCCGGTTGCAGCCGCATCCGCCAATTCCAAATATGCTGGCATTGTCATGGATGCCCGCACCGGCAAGACGCTCTATTCCTACAAGGCCGACAGCCTGCGCTATCCGGCGTCTCTGACCAAGATGATGACGCTCTATATGGTGTTTGACGCGCTGGAGCGTGGCCAAATCACCAAGAAGACACGAATTCGCATTTCCAAATATGCCAATGGCAAGCCACCGTCCCGCATCGCCATCTCCACCGGCAAGACCTTGTCGGTGGATAGCGCCATCCGCGCGCTGGTAACCAAGAGTGCGAACAATGTAGCCGCCGCGGTGGCCGAGCATATTGGCGGCACAGAAGGCAACTTCGCCCGTATGATGACCCGCAAAGCCCGCGCGCTTGGCATGTCCAAGACCACTTTCCGCAATGCGTCCGGCCTTACCTCCAAGGGCCAGCTGACCACGGCACGCGATATGGCCAAACTCGGCCTCGCCCTGCGCGAGCATTTTCCGCGTGAATATAAGTACTTCTCCACGCGCTCGTTCAAATATGGCAAGGCAACTTACGGCAATCACAACCGGCTTCTGGGCCGTGTGAAGGGCGTCGATGGCATTAAGACGGGCTACACACGCGCCTCGGGCTTCAACCTCGTCTCTTCAGTGAACACAGGCGGCCGCAAGATCGTGGCGGTGGTGATGGGTGGCCGCACCGGCGCATCGCGCAACGCACAGATGCAAAAGCTGATCGGTCAATATCTCCGCAAAGCGTCCAAGCGCGGCGGAAAACAATTGATCGCATCCAAGAGCCGTGCCCGCGCAAATGGTGGTTTCAACGTTGCTGGTGTGAGCACACGGGTTGTGTTGCCCAAGAGCGCTCCACTGCCAAACATGCGGGCCGTTGCTCAAGTGCAAGTGGCCAGCGTTGCAACGCCCATCGTGGCGCCGCGTCTTCCGGCGACCCCGGTTTCCGATCCAAAAAACCAAGCTCGTATCTCTCAGGCCCTCATTGCCACGGCACCACTGCCCCGCGCCCGGCCCTCAGCAGGTGTTTTCAACAGCCGTGAAGAGCTAGCCGCCTACATGGCCGAAGCTTCAAGCCGCAACGCGGTGCCCAGCACACAGATGGTTGCAGCTCTTGCACCGCCAACCACGACCACAGTCGCCTATGCAGCAGCAGCTCCACAGAGCGCCGCTGACCTGGCAACAGCGTCGATCACCACACCACCCAAAGGCTGGCACATCCAAATCGGCGCGGTTCCCAGTGTAAGCTCCGCCAAAACGCTGCACGCCAAGGCGCAAAAGGCTGGCAGCCGCGTGCTGAGCAAGGCGTCCAAGTGGACCCAGGAGATCGATAAGGACGGCACCGCACTTTATCGCGTCCGCTTCACGGGCTTCTCCGGCAAACAGGCTGCCCGCGACGCGTGCAAATACCTCAAGGCCCGCAAGTTCGCGTGCCTGGCGATCAAGCAAAGCTAACGCCTGACGCTATTGGCCCGCGTTTTGGGCCAACTCTCTCGGTCCACCGCCCGGACCACCCAGGACAGAATGTCGATGTGTATGGAGTTCGACCGATGACGCAGAAGCTGCAACAAGATGAAAATGCCGTAGCCCGCGGCTCCAACGGGCCGCTGGCTCGCCTCGTGGATTTCGCCCGCTACCGCAATGGCACTCCGCCTGCCCGCAATGCGCACCCATTGGTCGCGGCATCCATGGCGCTCGGCGAAAGCCCCCGCGCACGGGCACGCACGGCCAATCTGGTATCGCTACTCATGACGCACGCCAGCCGGTCCCGCCGCAAGTCCCAACCGCGCGCCGAAATCCGCATGTGTGTCGTGACACCCAATGGCGTGCCGGCGGTTAAACTCAGACTTCGCTGATTCAAACCGCGCTGGCTTGGACCAAACTAATTTCAGACTGGGCTAATTTCAGACCAGGCTAATCAAGCCAGCGGGTCAATTTTGGAGAGCTGCTTCCTGCAAAAGTCGGCCAGCTTCCACAACATCATCAAAAGCGCTGGTCGTCATGGCCGGCGCTTTTTGCATTTGTTGCGACTTGTGGCCTGGCAGGTTCAAACGTTTCACCAGCGCCCTCACCTCACGGCGTGCCGCCAGATGGGACATGGTGGGTGGCGTGCCTAAAGTCTCCAGCGAAAACTGGTCCATGGCTGTAAGTCCCATTGGGAAGAACTCGCGAAAAATGTTGCGCTCGCCAATGCCCGGGGCCAGGCGGAAATCGAGCTCCTCTGCCAGAAACTCCAGTCCAGCTAGCACGTTGGCATGATTGTGGGAGGCGAGATGAGCCAGCCTATTGCGCACAACCACCCAGTCGATGTGTCCGCCATCGAGGGCAACACGCTGAGCACGCGCTTCGGACACCATCTGTCCATAGGGGCCGATCTCTTCGAGGCGAAGGTTTTCGCCCTGAAATTTGCCGAAGACGTCGAGATCAACGAAGCTCTCGTTGATAGGGGTCACCAGTGTATCGGCCAGCGAATGGGCGAGGCGCGTGAGATATGAATGGAATCCGGGCGTGTCGATCACGACGAAATCCACACCATGCTCCAGTTGCGTCAGGCGCTCGGCGAGACGCTCAAACTCTTCTTCTTCACGGGCTTTGGCGGAGTCCACGTCCACTGCGGGCTCGATACAAAAATGCGCAGGCATGGGCAATCTGGCCCCGCTTTGCTCGGCCCAAACCTCACGGTTTTGAATGTAACGGGTGAAGCTCTGCTGCTGACCATCGAGGTCGATCGTTGCGACCTTGGCACCGCGTTGGAGCAGAGCCACCACCACATTGATCGCAGTGGTCGTTTTGCCGGCGCCGCCCTTTTCATTGCCGCACACGATAACGTGCGCTAGCTGTTCATCGCCG